>JAZNLX010000082.1:0-17151 GCA_045579325.1 Spirochaetia bacterium | reverse complement strand
ATTCAGGCTTTCCTTCCTTGTTCAGCTCCTGTCTGATTCCCTCCTGCATGAAAGTTTCCTTCCTGAGAAGGGGAAAGAATACGGCATCCCCGTATACCTTCATCAGATTGAAATAATCCTTGGGTACCACGCTTGAAGCAGGATAGAGTGTCCTGTCGGGATAAGTCATGGCATTGAGGAATGTGTAGACACTGCTTTTCATCAGATGGAGAAAAGGATCCTTTACCGGAAAGCTTTCGGAACCGGCCAGCACGGAATGCTCCATTATGTGTGCGGTTCCGCAGTTATCGTCCGGCGGTGTGGTAAAGATGAAAGCAAAAAGGTTTTCGGGATCATCGTTCTTGACATGATAGACCTGACAACCGGTCTCCCTGTGTATATAGCTGAAGCCTTCGGAATTGTATTCCTCCAGCCTGTCTGTTTTCAAAAGTTCAAAGCTCATATCCTATAATATAACACAATTACCCCACATTAGAAAGTACAGTATATTGTTGCCCTACATCTTTTTCTGTGATAAATTCATAATGAGGTAATTATGCAGAAAAGAGAAATCGGAACTGTTGTCTCCAACGTGGCGGCAGCGGATAAACTTCATTTCATAAAAATCAGGCTTCCCGAAATATCAGCGGACCTGGTTCCCGGCAATTTCGTAAGCTTCCTTCCCCCGGCAGAATCGGGCGCATTTTTAAGACGCCCCTTTTCAGTGGCCGGCAACAGCGACGGATGTCTGGATTTCGTAATCAAGAACATAGGAAAGGGTACAGCGGCAATTACCGCTCTCAAGGAAGGCTCGGAGGTGGAAATACTCGGTCCTCTGGGAAACAGGTACCCGGAAATTGATAAGGAAAAAACAGTATGGTATCTGGGCGGAGGAACAGGAATTGCATCCCTTTTCTACCTGAACAGAGTACACGGCAACACCGGAGACATAGTATTCTGGGGCGGCAAAACTGCCATGGAGCTCCCGGAAGAACAGCTTCTGCCTGCAGGCTGCATCCTGACTACGGATGACGGCTCCAGGGGAGAAAAGGGAAATGTAATCCAGGTGGCGGAAAAATATCTTGCTCAGAAAAAGCCCGACATCATAGTGGCATGCGGACCGAGAGGACTTCTGAAGGGGGCACAGATGCTGTCTGAAAAATATGGTATCCCGGCCTGGCTTTCCACAGAGGAATTCATGGCCTGCGGCATGGGAGCCTGTGCCGGATGTGCGGTTCCCCTCAGAAAGGGGGGCTATGCCAAAGCCTGTGCAGACGGCCCTATCTTCAGTGCGGACGAGGTGGTATTATGAGCCTTTTGACAAAAATCGGCAGCATGGAGCTGTCAAACCCTTTTATTGCAGCCAGCGGTACTTTCGGTTACGGGACCGAATACGCAGCCCTTTCTCCGGCAGAAGACTGGGGTGCGGTAATCCTTAAATCGGTTTCCAGAAATCCGAGACCGGGAAACGTTCCCCCAAGATGCTGCGAAACCGACAGCGGAATGATAAATTCCATCGGGTTGGCAAATGTGGGAATAGATTCCTTTATCGACAGCAAGCTGCCTCTGTTTGAAAAGACATCTCCGAATGCCACCTGTGTGGCAAGCATTGCGGGAGAGACACTTGAGGAATTCATCTACCTGGCAGAACGCCTTTCTGGAAATCCTACGGTAAAAGCCATAGAACTCAATATTTCCTGCCCTAACGTAGCAAAGGGGGGAATGCATTTCGGAGCAGACAGAAATGCTTCCATAGAACTGGTAAAGGAATGCAAGAAAGTAAGCAATGTACCTATCTGGGTCAAGGTAACACCTGCCACCACAGATCCTGTTTCAGTGGCCCTTGCCTGCGGAGAAGCGGGAGTAGATGCGGTTGTGGCCACCAATACGGTTCCGGCAACCAAGATTGACATAAGAAAATGCAGACCTGTACTGGGAAATGTTTTCGGAGGGCTCTCCGGACCTGCCATTTTTCCGGTTTCACTCCGTATTGCCTACATGATCCACAAGGCCATGCCGGAACTTCCTCTTATCGGATGCGGCGGTGTGGACAACGGTGAAAAGGCTGTTCAGTTTATTCTTGCAGGATGCAGCGGCGTGGAAATCGGATGTGCAACATTCAGGAATCCGTCCACAATCCTTGAGGTCAGATCCTTTGTGGAAAAATACATGGAGGAAATGGGCTTTGAAACCATAGAGGACTTCAGGGGAAAAGCTGTTATTTTCTGATTTCTTCAAGCAGGGACAGGGAAAAATCCTCTGCTCCTGCTTTTTTCAGCATCTCTATTGCAGAGACAACCTGCTGATATCCCACATCCCCCTTCACATACAGTATAACTGACGTATTGCTGTTTCCGACAAGTTCTTCCGCGGTTTTCTGTCGGGCCCCGAAGGAGGTGATTCTTTTTCCGTCATGCCTGAAACCTTCTCTCTCCAGCACAAATTCCAGGATACGCTTTTCACTGTCAGACCCCGTACCCACATTGCTTCTGATTCCCCACAGCGGAATAAAGCTCCCTACAGCCAGGAAAAAGACCAGCAGGAGAAATGCCAGGTCGCTGAACATTCCGGAATCGAGGCCCGTTCCGGTCACCTTTCTTCTATTTCTTATTTTCATTTACCGAAGCCAGAATAAGGTTGCAGCTGTTTTCCAGGGAATCTGCAAAACGGTCCGAAACAGCATTGAAAAAATGATAGGCAACTGTGGCAAAAACAGCTATGAACAATCCGAAGGCAGTGGTAATAAGGGCCTGGAAAATTCCGGTTGCCGCAATTCTGGCACTTATGGTATCGGCCTGCGCAATGGACATGAATGCGGAGATCATTCCGGTTACGGTTCCCAGAAAGCCTGTTATCGGGGCTATGGTAGCCATGGCTGAAAGAAACATCAGGTTACGGCTTGTCTCTCCTGCGGTTTTTGAAGCTACAGCTGTACATTTCCGCTCTGCCGATACGGGATCGGTATTCTCCAATGCAGCCCTGAAAGCAGGCACGCAGAGGCGGTTTTTCTTTTCGCCCTCCAGGATTTCATTTCCTGAAGCCGGATCTGCACAGATTCTTTCTGCAAGATCCCCGGTCCTGAGGTTTACGGATGCGAAAAAAAAGAGACGCTCCAGGGTTACAGCCAGGACAATTACGGAAAAAAAGGCCAGAGGCCACATTACCGGGCCGCCCATGATAAAAAAATCCATCAGTGAAACTGTTTCTTTCATTTATTCTCCGAAAATATCATATATCAAAAAACTTGCTAAAACAAGCCTTTGACATTATCATATCTGTATGGACAGACTGGGTGAACTGAAAAAGCTTCTTCTGGAATCAAAACACTGTACGGTTTTCACCGGTGCAGGGGTTTCCACTCTTGCGGGTATCAAGGATTTCAGAGGAAAAAACGGAATCTACAACACAGCGGGAATCGATGCGGAAAAAATCTTTGACATAGATTATTTTCATTCCGATCCATCCTTCTATTACAAGGCAGCAAAGGATTTTATTTACAACCTGGACATGAAGGAGCCGGCCATTGTCCACACGGAGCTGGCCAGACTGGAAAAGATGGGAATCGTAAAAGGTATCATAACCCAGAACATTGACCTGCTGCATCAGAAGGCAGGCTCCCGAAAGGTTACCGAAGTTCACGGCTCACCGCTGGTGCATCACTGTCTGAAATGCGGAAAAAGCTACGGTTTTGAAGAAATAGCCCGTACCGTAAAACAGGATATTGTTCCTGCCTGCAGCTGCGGAGGAAAAATCAAGCCGGACATAACATTCTTCGGAGAATCGCTTCCGCCCCTTGCCGTTCAGGAAGCAATCCGCATGGCTTCGGAATCAGACCTGATGATTATACTCGGCTCCACATTGGTGGTTTATCCTGCAGCCTCCTTCCCGGGATACTCGGTCAGAAACGGAGGAAAGCTGGTCATAGTCAACGATATGGAAACACCCATGGATCATCTGGCCACCCTGAAGTTTGACGATCTGGAAACTGTATTTGATTACATTAAGGAAAATATATAAAAATGAAACCTGAAATCTACAAGAGAATATATGTGCTGGGTTCCGGCTTTTCAAAGTCGATGTCAAAGAAGATGCCGGCAATGAGAGAGCTTACAACCAAGCTCAAGAAACACAACAACAGAAAATATCCCGAACTGATGCGCTTTATTTCGCAGCTGGAGGAGCAGTCCAACAACTCCCCGGAACTCATGTCGGTGGAAAGCATCACATCCCTCATTCTGGGAAGGCGCCTTTTCTACAACAACGACAACTATCTTCATTTCCAGATTCTCAGAAACCAGCTTCTTCACTGGCTTCATGAAAATATTCATTCTGCAGCCCACGATGTGGACGAGGACAAGGAAGAGCTTCTTATAAAGTTTATCCGCAAGTGTGCAACTCCTGACGAGCACGGTCACAAGAGCCTGGTTATAACCTTCAACTATGACCTTCTTATAGAGAGCCTTTTCAAGAGAAGACTGTTTGACGATGTGGAGCTGGACTACATGATAAAGCTCAACAGCTATTTCGGCAAGGAAATCCATCCCGATCCGGGCAAGAATCTGTTCAGGTACATCAAGCTCCACGGTTCCTTCAACTGGTTCCGTTCTCCGGGCAGCAACGAATGCAACGTGGACAACGTATACCGCTCCGATTTCGACGACGTAAGCCGGGATCTTATTCATCACGGAGATATTCCCGTATTTATCCCCATGGCCTTTACCAAACAGAATTTTTTTGAGGGAAGCTTCTACAATGTCATCTGGAACATCGCCATAAGGTATCTGGAAATGGCAGAGGAGATAAATTTTATCGGCTACGGTTTTCCGGCAACGGACAGGGATAATCTGGCCATGTTCCTGAACTACAAGGACAAGATAAAGGATATTGTAACCAGAGGAGACAGAGGTGCCAGGGACGCCCGTCTGATCAGTCTTTTCGGCAAGGAAAAGATGTGCAAGATGGATGCAGCAAAGTATATCGAGCTGCTCTGAAAAGCAGATTTACCAAATCGCCATATCCAGGAAATCGGCAAAACACATGCCTAAGGTTCTGTGGGCTTCCCCGTCAAAATGGAGCCCGTCGGTTCCTTCGGCAGAGACAAACTTCCCCGCTTCCATGAAAATACAGCCATTCCTTTCAGCCACACTCCTGTATTCTTCCGCAAACTTCCTTGATTTGAAAAACTCGCTTTCATAGAGCATGGCAGCTTCGAAATCCCGGGCCAGAGGAACCGGAGAAGCAATAAAAATCCTTGCATCGGGAAGTTTTTCCCTTATGAGCCGGATCATTTTTTCTATCCCTTCCCCGATCCGCCCCACAGGTATTTCCCGGTCGGCAAACAAGTCATTTGTTCCGAGAAAAATAATTATTCCGTCATAGCTTTTATCCTGAAGTGCAGCTTCAAGGGCGGAATATCCGTTTGTGGGAACCCTGTACGGCATATGATCCAGCACCGTACGGCCGCACACACCATCTTCCGTTATACTGAAACTGTCGGGAATATACTGCCTCATGGCACCGGGCCATCTGGTATCGGAATCGTAACGGCTGCCATCCCTGTGATCAAAGCCCCATGTAGTGGAGCTGCCGAAACAGAGAATCTTCTTTTCAGTCTTCCGGTCAAAAATCTGCACCCGGTTTTCTCCCATGGAATCACCGTCAAAGGAAAAATCTCCCAGGAAACTCTTTCCTTCAAAAAGGGCCGGTAACCACAGCCTGTCATCCTCCCACATTTCTTCGTATGGGATGGAATCCAAAGGACAAAGAAAGGGAGCAGCCTCATCGCATTCTCTCATTTCCCCGGTAAATCCCTCTGCTATAAAGACATAGCCACGCAGCAGAAGCCCGTCTCTGAACCTGAAATTCAGAAATCCTTTCAGCCTCGGCTTCAGGGGAGTCAGTCCGGTTTCCTCCATACATTCCCTTACTGCAGCCTGAACCGGAGTCTCGCCAGGCTCAATATGTCCGCCGGGAGCATTGATCTTTCCCTGCCCCAGCCCACGCTTTTTCCGTATCAGCAGTACCTTGTCGCCGGATACGGCATATATTATGACAGCCCTTTCCATAATCTTATTATAACATACAACTATTGCAAAATCACCTGTTTTTCATTACTATGATTCCATGGGACTTAATTGCGGTATAGTAGGACTTCCTAATGTAGGAAAGTCAACGATTTTTTCAGCTGTAACAGCAGCTCCGGCAGAAGCGGCAAACTACCCTTTCTGTACAATCGAACCAAATGTGGGCATCGTAAGCATGCCGGACAAGAGACTTGACAACCTTTCGGCTCTTTTCAATCCTAAGAAAACTGTTCCTGCCATCGTGGAATTCGTGGACATCGCGGGACTTGTGGGAGGTGCATCCAAAGGGGAAGGTCTTGGAAACAAATTCCTGGCACATATCAGGCAGGTGGGTGTAATTGCCCATGTGGTACGCTGTTTTGAAGACGGAGATATTGTTCACGTAAGCGGCAAGGTAGATCCCGCATCAGATATCGAAACCATCAACATCGAGCTGGCTCTGGCCGACCTGGAAACAGTGGAAAAGAGAAAGCTCCGCGCAGAAAAGATGCTCAAATCCAAAGACTCTGCAAAAGAGGCAAAGATGGAGCTTGAAATCTGCAGCATCCTTTCCGAAACCCTCAGCAACGGAAAGGCGGCAAGATCCGTGGAGTTCAACGACGATCAGCTGGCCATCATCAGGGATATGCATCTCATCACCATGAAAAAACAGCTTTATGTCTGCAATGTGGATGAGGAATCTGTAAAAGAGGGAAACGAATATTCAAGAATTGTAGAGGAAATTGCAGCCAGGGAAGGCTCTGCCGCCATTGTGGTATGCGGAAAGCTGGAATCTGAAATCTCCATGCTGGAAACAGAGGAAGAAAGGGCTGAATTCCTTGAAATGGCAGGCCTGGAGGAATCGGGTCTGGTCAAGCTCATTCATGCGGCATACAATCTTCTGGGACTCAGGACTTTCTTTACAGCCGGGGAAGACGAATGCCGCGCCTGGACCTTCCATGAGGGAGACAAGGCACCACAGGCAGCCGGTGTTATCCATACAGACTTTGAAAAGGGCTTTATCAAGGCAGAAGTCTACAGCTACGAAGATATCATGGAGTTAAAGACAGAGCAGCAGATCAAGCTGGCCGGTAAGCTCCGTATCGAAGGAAAGGAATATGTGGTCAAGGACGGAGATGTAATGCATTTCCGCTTCAATGTGTGACTTTCTCGAAGTGCTGATAATCCTTGGGGTTGGTCCAGTCGCCGCCCCATTCAAAACCGTATTTCTCAAAAATCCTGCAGCATAAATCATCTTTTTTTATCATATACGGGGAATCTCCGCTTCTGTCGGCATAGGGTTTTCCCGCTGCAGGCTCCACCAGTACGGAGCCATCTTTTCTTTTCCTTACACATGGGTTATAGAGAGGATTTATGTCCACCGCCATCCCCTTTCCGTGATTGGAGAGTCGGTTTGTTCCGTTTATGACACGGTAATTGAAACAGGAGCTGTTGTTGTTTTCCATGGAAAGCTCATCATCCGCGCCGTATTCATCCACCAGACAGATTCTTTCTATGGGATAACGTGCCTCGTAAAGCTCCATAAAAACCGACATAAGGTCATCTGCCACGGACCTGTTGCAGATAAGCTCCCCCTTTCTTGTCTTCCCTTCAAAATCAACATGAAGCACCTGTACATATCTCAGTTCTTCAAGCCCGATGAGGGCACCCTGCTTATAGGATTTTCCCAGGATTCTGGCATAAATATCCCCGGTAACCGGAGAAATGAAAAAACCCTCCTGAGAATGGAGAAACCCGGTACATAATAAAAGAAGCAAACAGAATAAAGTGATTTTTTTCATGGGGAGCGTAAAAAAAAGGCACTTCAGAGAAGTGCCTTTCTGTTTTATTTTTCTGCGATAAGCAGTGTTTTAGGATCAAGCATCAGCTTGACATCGTTCAGGACATCGCCTTTTTCATCTTTTACAACCTTCATCTGGATTGCATCATCCTTGAATCTGAGAGAAATGATGAAATCAACGTCATTCTTGATACCTTCGAGTTCCACAGGGAAATCGTTTTCGTCGAAGATGTTTTCTTCTGACTTAAGGGAAGCACTGATCCAGATTTCGATATTCATTGTCTTTGCAAATTCCTTGAGAAGTTCAAGATCTGCCTTTTCTGCCTTATCGAAATTGTATCCGTCGATGATAACCGCATCAGCCTTGAAATTTCCCGGACCCATCATTGCTGAAAGGCTTGAGAGAAGCTGCTGATCAACGATACCGTCTTTCTGTGCAAAACTCATGATTACTCTGTTTCTCATAACCTCTTCGCGAAGTTCTGCAATGTTTTCAATCTTCTTTGAAACTGCAAGCTCGTTGAAAAGATCTTCGTACCAGCTGATTATATAGTCTGTGCGCTTTGAAAAGGAAACATGGAGAACCTGCTTGTTCTCAAGAAGCTTTTCGATAGAGATGTGAACGAGACATGCTGTCTTTCCGACACCCTTCTTAGAAGCAATTACTGTTACTTTTCCCTTTTCCAATCCGCCGTTAACTGACTCTTCCAGAATATGCAGGGGACTTTTGCTTGTCATTACTGATTTATCCATTAAAATTCCTCCTAAAATAATTCTACCACACAATAAGCATTATACAAGCTTATTTTTTGTTCTGTTCCTGATATTTTTTCATGAGTTCATCAGAAACAGACCTTGGAACTTTTCCGTATTTCAGGAATTCCATTGTAAACTCTGCCTTACCCTGTGTGAGAGAACGGAGAACTGTTGAATAACCGAACATTTCGCTGAGCGGAACTTCTGCTTCAACATGACACATATTAGCCTCTTCAACGGAAGAAACGATCATACCTCTTCTCTGGTTGATACTTGCAAAAATGTTTCCCTGGAATTCGGAAGGACCTTCTACGGAAACCTTCATTACAGGTTCGAGAATTTCAGGAGCAGCCTTCATGTATGCTTCCTTGAAAGCTCCCATGGCAGCAAGCTGGAATGCCATATCTGAGGAGTCTACAGGGTGTGACTGTCCGTCGTTTACTGTAACCTTTACACCTACTACAGGGAACTTGATAAGCTGACCCTTTGCAAGTGAAGCCTGGAATCCCTTGTCACATGCAGGAATATATTCTGTAGGAATCTTTCCACCCTTAACTTCGTTAACGAACTGGTAATTTTCCTTGCTGTCCTCAAGAGGTTCGATCCAACCTACAACCTTACCGTACTGACCGGATCCACCTGTCTGCTTCTTGTGTGTGTAGTCGAATGTTGCCTTCTTGGAGATTGTCTCTCTGTATGCAACCTGAGGAGCACCTGTAATAACTTCTGCCTTGTACTCTCTCTTCATTCTTTCTACATATACGTCGAGGTGAAGCTCACCCATACCGGAAATGATTGTTTCGTTTGATTCTTCGTCGTTATAGCATCTGAATGTAGGGTCTTCCTTAACGAATCTGTTGATAGCCTTGGCCATGTTATCTGCAGCCTTCTTGTCAACAGGCTTGATGGAAAGAGAGATAACCGCATCAGGAACGTACATAGATGTCATTGAGTAGTTGAGTGATGGGTTTACGAATGTATCACCGGAAGCACAGTCAATACCGAACAGAGCTACGATATCTCCGCAGCCTGCCTCGTTGATATCTTCCATTGTGCTGGCATGCATTCTGATAAGACGTCCTACCTTGAACTTCTTCTTTGCTCTTGTGTTGTAGAGTTCATCACCCTTCTTGATTGTTCCCTGATAGATTCTGATGTATGTAAGCTGACCGTACTGACCGTCTTCAAGCTTGAATGCAAGAGCTACTGTAGGAAGACTGGAATCTGACTTAAGAACAACTTCCTTTTCGTTGTCTGCCAGGTCAAGAGCTGTGTTTTCAATGTCGTCAGGAGCAGGAAGATATCTTACTACTGCATCAAGAAGAGGCTGGATACCCTTGTTCTTGTAAGCTGATCCCATGAATACCGGAACCATTTCTCTTGCAAGAACACCCTTTCTTACAGCATCGTGGATCATCTCTTCTGTTTCCACACCTTCGAGGTAAGCTTCTGCAAGCTCATCTGAGAACATGGAAGCAGCATCGAGCATAAGCTCTCTCTTTTCCTGGGCTTCATCCAAAAGATGTGCAGGAATTTCTTCCTCAACAATATCAAGACCGCTGTCTCCGCGGAAATAGATAGCCTTCATCTTAACCAGGTCTACAACACCCTCAAGCTTGTCTTCCAGTCCGATAGGAATCTGCATGAGAACTGAATTGAGGCCCAGCTTATCATGAAGCTGTTCTTTTACTCTATATGGGTTTGCACCTGTTCTGTCACACTTGTTAACAAATGCAAGTCTTGGAACCTTGTATCTTTTAAGCTGTCTGTCTACAGTGATTGACTGAGACTGAACACCGCCTACGGAACAGAGTACCAGGATAGCTCCGTCAAGAACTCTCAGGGAACGCTCAACCTCCACTGTAAAGTCAACGTGGCCCGGAGTGTCGATTACGTTGATAGGAGTTCCCTTCCATACTACGTTTGTAGCGGCAGAAGCAATTGTGATACCTCTTTCACGTTCCAGTTCCATGGAGTCCATTGTAGCTCCGACTCCATCCTTTCCCCTTACTTCGTGAATAGCATGTATCTTGTTGCAGTAGAAGAGAATTCTCTCTGAAAGAGTTGTTTTTCCGGAATCAATATGTGCACTGATACCGATGTTTCTTAATTTTTTCTCAAGATCCATAAAATATTTCCTTTATTTCAATAAATATATTCAATGATTAACATTATGAAAAAACAAAATAATGATACAGATTATACTTTTTTTTTTCAAGTATTACATTGCAAATAATGTATATAATTAGTATAAATAAACCGTTATAAAACACAGAAAAGGAGTATGAACATGTTTGTGGTATGTCTTGATCTCGAAGGAGTTCTGGTACCCGAAATATGGATTTCGGTAGCTGAAAAAACAGGAATCGCGGAGCTTCGCCGCACCACCAGGGATGAACCTGATTACGATATTCTGATGAAGGGGAGAATAGACATTCTCAGACAGCACAACCTTACACTGGCAGATATCCAGGATGTTATTTCCACCATGGAGCCGCTCAAGGGGGCAAAGGAATTCATGGCAGAGCTGAGAAGCATGACACAGGCAGTCATTCTTTCAGATACATTTGACCAGTTCGCAAAGCCTCTCATGAAGCAGCTGGGCTGGCCTACAATCTTCTGCAACACTCTGGAAGTGGACGAAAACAACATGATTACCGGCTACAGACTCCGCCAGAAAGACGGAAAGAAGTTTGCGGTACAGGGATTCCACTCAATGAACCTGAAGGTTTTTGCTTCCGGCGACTCATACAATGACCTCTCCATGATCAAGGAAGCCGAAGGGGGAATGCTTTTCTGCCCTCCCGAAAGAATCATCAAGGAAAACCCATCAATCCCTGTAGGATACAACTACGAGGATCTTCTCAGAGAAATCAAAAAATATCTGTAATTAATCAATAAAAAATCAATGAATCTGACTGAATCTTTTTGGAGCTGACGCTCCGGAAAGGTTTGGAAAGTTTTTTTTGAAGGGTCTATAAAAAAAAACAAACCCGCAAATCCATCTCCTAATGAATCCGCAAAGGTCGTTCTTTAAATCAGAGTCCTAATGCGTGACCGATTAATACTGTCACCAGAACTGCTGCCATACCGATTACTGCACGAGTTAACATTTTCTCCATATCTGAAGTGCAGCGCAGGAATGAACTTAACATCATATAATCCTCCTTGTTAAGTATGTATATTCTTTTCTATTAATCCTCCAAACGGTAGCTCTTGGTCTACCCTCTTTTACTAATTAAAATTTAACACATCAATATGAAGATGTCAAGCAAAAAATTAAAATTTGTACCCGAACATCCTGAGCAGAGATTTCCTGTTTTTCCTGTCTTCGTCGCTCTCTGTTCCCTTAGGAGAGAATCCGTCGATTACCCCCATGATTCCCTTTCCCTGCTCCGATTCCGCAAGGATTATCTGAAGGGGATTGGCTGTGGCGGCAAAGATTCCCACCACCTCCTGGCAGTTCTGGATCTGCTTAAGGATATTTATAGGGAAGGCCTTCTTTATCAGGAGATAAAAGGTGTGGCCCACCCCTGTGGCAAGGGCATTCTTTTCGGCAGCCTCAATAAGCTCGGGATTGTTTCCCCCTGTTCTTACCAGGCATGGACCCGATGCTTCGTTGAAAGCAAGTCCGTATTCGATTCCGGGAACGGAAGATATAAGGATTTCCTCGATATCCTCCACAGTCTTGATAAAATGGGACTGTCCCACGATGATGTTTGCGTCTGCCGGAATTACAGCCTGAACTGCCGAAAATCTGATGTCCATATCAATGCTCCTTATTTTGTTTCAAGAACCAGGTCGAGATTTACCTCACATGCGGTACATGGCATCTGGATTCCCCAGTTGGAAAGAACCTCCGGGCTGACCTCTCCCATGATACCCACTTCCTTGCCGCCCGAAACGATTTTTGCACAGCGGCCCGGAATGAAGCGGGAATCCTCCACCTCTTCCAGCTCGTATTCTGCTCCGATATAGAAGAAAAGGGCAGAAACGTGTGAATTTACAGAGTTGAAGCCTGCATCCTTGTCTGCAGAAAGGATACCGATGGAGTTGATTGTCTTTACGCCGTAGTTTTCTGACGGATCGATAAGGGCAATCTTTCCGATTTCAAAGATGTTGTGCGGATATACCGCATTGCTTGAAATAGATTCGGAATTGAGAAGACAAGGGAGAACCGAAGGTCTTACGAACTCGAAATTCTCGCTCATAGGATTTGCAATCTGTACAACCTTTTCAGGTGAGATGTTCATTCTTTCGATAAAGTCCTTTGCAGAACCGAGATAGCAGTAGGCCATCTCCTGGAAACCGAGACCCACCATTACATTCTTTACCTGGCGTGCAAATGCAGATTCCCTGGAAAGGCGTCCCACGGTAAATGATGATGGCATGAGCTGCTCGAAATTCCTGAGCCCCTTTCCGATCATGATATCTTCCACGATATCCACGGAATGGAGGAAGTCATTTCTGTATTCAGGAGGGAAAAGTGTAAGCACGTCTCCCTTTACTTCCACGCTGTCTCCCATCTTTCTGCAGTATGCTGCTGCCTCTTCGGCTGTAAGGTTTTCTCCCAGGATCTTGTTCACGTATGCGAGATCCACTGTTACAGGCTTCTGGAAATAGTAAGGAACGGTGATTTCCCTTCCAAACGGTGTATCGTAAGGATAGATAACCTTTACCGGAAGAATCTCAAAGCCGGAATCGTAGAGATCGCATGCCACGATGGAAGCTGTAAGGATAAGGGAAGGCATATCTGTTCCTGTAATCTCAATAAAGAGTTCCCTGTCGCCCACTTCCACGGCACCGCTTTCGTTGGAGTTGATTACAGGAGGCATACTGAGTGTGTTTCCTTCTGCATCGGTAATATAAGGATAAGCGGAAAAATCCTTGATTATATGTCCGAAATCCTGTCCCTTAGGGTGTTTTTCCAGGATTTCCCTGAGTGTCATCTTTTCTGTGAATCCCAGCGGAACAAAGCTTGTCCTGTCAGGATCTGCCGCAAAATATTTTACGGGATACTTGATCATGTCGCTTCTGAACACACCCATGGCAATGGATTTTCTCTTGCGGCCGTAGTTCCAGCAGAGTTTTTCCTGAGTCTGGATAATGTCCTTGAGACCTGCATCGGAGATTCCTTCCTTGCTTCTTACGGCAAAAGCCACCTCGTAAGGGCGGATATCCTTTACGGATGCATCAACCTCCACGGTTCTCCCTTCGTTGTCCTTTATATCCCCTTCTCTTGAAAAGAAAGGATACTGAGGAATCTCCCCGCCCAGATAAAGACGGAGCTGTCTTCCGAAACCGGCTGTTGACCAGAGATCGGGGCGGTTTGTATCGTTGAGCTCGATCTTGAGTGTATCTCCGTCCTCTTCGTCAAGCTCTGCCTTGGCGGCAGGAATCAGATCCAGGAATTCCTGACCTGTGACCTTCTGTCCCATATATTTATAAAGTGCTTCTGCGGATACTTCAATTTTAGGCATTTTATTTGCTCCTTCTCAAGCGGATGTTTTCGATGTCTGATGAAAAGAGTTCACGGAGGTCATTGAGCCCCAGTGACATGAGAGCCATTCTGTCGATTCCCAGACCCCATGCAAGAACCGGACAATCCACGTTCATTGCCTTGGTTACTTCAGGTCTGAAGATACCGGCGCCTCCCAGCTCGAACCAGCCCAGAACCGGATGCTTGATGTGAACCTCAACGGAAGGCTCTGTAAATGGGAAATAACCCGGAACATACATTACGTCTGTAGCCCCTGCAACCTCTACCGCGAACATGCGCAGGAGTCCGAGGAGTGTCTTCATGTTTACATCTTCTCCAAGAACTATACCTTCTGTCTGATAGAAGTCTGAAAGATGGGTCGCATCCACCTTGTCATATCTGAAACATCTTGCAATACCGAAATACTTGCCCGGAATCTTGGCCTTGTGAAGCTGCTTTGCGGAAAGAACCGTACCCTGGCTTCTGAGGATAAGGCGTTTGGTGAAGTCCCTGTCAAACTCGTAATCCCAACCGCGGCTTCCTGTAATCCATCCGTCCTTGTGAACTGCAGCAACGCGGTCCAGATAAGGCTGCTCGATTTCCTTGGCACGCTGAGGATTCTTGATCTGATATACGTCGTGGATATCTCTTGCCGCATGGAACTGAGGCATGAAAAGAGCATCGCAGTTCCAGAACTCTGTTTCAACCAGAGGTCCGTCGTATTCCTCGAATCCCAGGGAAATAAGCTTGTCCTTAACGCTGTCAAGGAAAATCGTATACGGATTGTGTCTTCCGAGAAGAACCCTTGTAGGAGGAGTCTTGACATTGTAGCTTCTGAAAGTCTTTCCCTGCCAGTCCCCCTTGCGGAGCATTTCAGGTGTAAGCACACCCACTTCCTCGCCGGTTACCCCTTTTGCAACAAGAAGCTTCTTTGCCTCTTCTCCTTCGGCTGTATATTCGTAAACCACATCCTCTCTTTCAATTACTTTGAAAGGAGCACCTGCGGCACCTCTTTTCTTGCTTATGCCTGCCATTACCTTCTTTTCCCCGTCGGAAAGTGAAGCGTCGGCAATCTGCCCTTCCTTTTCAAGAAGCGCTCTGGTTATCTTCATTGCTTCGGAAATATCGCTCCCCTTGAGGATTGCTTTCTTTTCCCCGTCCATAGCCAGGATACCTTCCTTGGAAAGCTGACCGAAGGCTGTACCTACATCCTTGTTTTCCAGTCCCAGTTCCTTTGCGATTTCGGGAAGAGTCATAGCCCCTTTTTCCGAAACAAGCCTGAATATCTGTTCAGCAGGAGTTCCCTTGGCCTTGTATTCGGCACCAAGCTCTGTAAGTTCATAGATAATTCTCAGAGTTCTGCTTTTCTCCCTGATAAGATTCTTTCCTGAAAGCCAGCTGAAAACCTGGTTGCACTGACCTGTCTCGAAACCGAGGCTGCTGCTTACTTTTTCCACTGTAATTTCATTTTCTGCAAAATGAAGAAGAAGCTTTATCTCCAGAGGATGCAGATTCTTTATATCAATATCCATTTTCTCATCTCCTGATTATCATTATAATTTAAAAAAGCTATTTATAGAAGTATTTAATTGACAAAAAATTATCTATTGTTTGCCTTGCCCGATTGTGTTATATTCCCATCTGAAGAGGAATGAAATGAATGTATATGACTTTGATGAAACCATGTATTCCGGAGACTGCGAGGACTGTTTTTTTGAATACATCTTCAAGACCTACAAAAAAGAGCTTTTTCTTTACCATCTGAATTTCCTGTGGTGGACAGAGCTTTTCAAGAATCAGCTCATTGACAAGACAACCGCACGACAGGGACAGTACATGTTCCTGAGAAAGCTGGACAGGATGGGAAAGCTTGACGATATACTGGAGGATTTCTGGGACAAGCATCAGTCAAGGCTGAAGAAATGGTATCTGGAACAGAAGAATCCGGAGGATATAATTGCCAGCGCCACCCCCTCGTTCCTCATAAAGCCCATACTGAAAAGGCTGGGACTCCATAACCTGGTAGCCACCGACATGGATGAGCATACCGGAAAAATCAACGGATGGTTTGCGGCCGGAGAATACAAGCTGGATAATTTTAAAAAGCAGTTTGACACATCGGAAATCGACGATTTCTACAGCGATGCCTGGTCGGACCATTTCGTGGCGGAAAAGGCAAAGCACGCCTTTATCATTCACGACGGGGACAAGATCGATGACTGGAATACCTATTTCAAAAAGCACCCTGAGCTGAAGGATCCTTCAACCAAGGCGCAGAAGTACTGATTCCAGAAAATCTCCTGTCCGTCACATCTTAAAAAGCAGATCCTCGTATGTGGCAAAAGGCCAGTAAGTCTTGCCCACCATACGCTCAAGCTCGTCGGCAAAAAAGCGGAGAGCCTTCATTCCGGCCTGGACCTTATCCCTGTATGCCGCCGCCTTGGCAAATGGCTCGGTGATCTCGTGTGTGATCTTGAGCTCATGTTCAAGGCTTACACAGGTCTCTTCCATACGGTCTATATTCTCCATAAGGGCGGCAACTATCTTTTCTTCCCTGCCCATCGGACAACTGATTCCGGTAGCCCGCACCTGATTGAGAGTGGAAGCCACATCGTGGACATATTTCAGCGCCGCAGGGAAAATATCCTTTCTGGCCATCTGGAGCATGACGGTGGCTTCCATCTTTATCTGACGGCTGTAGACCTGGAGATATATGTTGTATCTGGCTTCCAGCTCCTGTCTGCTGAGAACCTTCATCCTTTCAAAAAGTTCCACTGTTTCGGGAGAAATGATTTCCGCAATGGCATCCACGTTATTGGAAATGTTCGGCAGGCCTCTTCTTTCTGCCTCCTTCACCCACTCTTCCGAATAACCGTTTCCGTTGAAAATCACTCTCTTGTGGTTCCTGTATGTTTCTGTAATGATCTTCAGCATGGCATCAGGCTTGTTCTTTGCCTGCTCCAGCTCCTCTGCAAACTCATCAAGAACGGAAGCAACCACTGTATTGAAAACAGTGTTGGGATTGGCAATGGATGCCGAAGAGCCCACCATCCTGAACTCAAACTTGTTTCCGG
>JAZNLX010000081.1:0-1854 GCA_045579325.1 Spirochaetia bacterium | reverse complement strand
CGTCGGGAAACAGGAATCTGAAATACCTGCCGTTGTTACATGGAATACTTATTCTGCGCTTCGTCATCGTATCTTACCTGTGATTTGAGTTCCGGAATAGGATTCCACTGTACCATGATTGCAAACTTGGAAATCCATCTCCATTCGGGAACAGCCCCGTTGGTTTCAAGTTCCGGTTCACCCGAATATGTATATGAGAGATCCCAGTCTCCCAGATGATGTACAATTTTGGTTTCCAGGGATTTGAGCTTGAAAGAGGATTCGTATCTTTTGTCCTTATCCCAGAAGCAGAAGGAATTCCAGAGATCCCTGAACGGATTCAGCCATTCCTCTCCCAGGTCCCCCGATTTTGTACGGGAATACCGGTATGTGGCATTGTTTTCGGATACCGTCCTGAAGGATATGTTGAAAAGCTTGTATACATTGGCCTCAATACCGAAGGAAAAGGTCAGTGCGTTGTCCACATATTTCTGAAGATCCATGTTATACCCGGCCTCAATATCGGTCTTGTACCTGATTCTGTTTCTCCAGAACGGCTTTCCGTATTTTGAATATTTGAAGGAAGCGGTAAACTTGGAAGGGACAAAATCCTCCTCGTCCTCCTTGAGCCAGCCTACCCCCGGTTCAAAGTAATAAGGATACATCCATTCGGCCTTGTACATGAGATTGAGATACCATAAATTAAGTGTGGTCACAGCCTCGTCGTGATGCCCTTCGTCAATGTCGTAGATATAGCTCTGCTTCAGGAAAAGTTCATCCTCAAAAAAGCTGAGTTTTCCTTCGCTTTCGAAAAATGCAGGATAATTGTACTGGAGATCGTACTTCATGAGTGCCTGAAGATAGCTGTCCCGGTAATCAAGTCTCTCCTTGAGAATAAAAGGCTCGTAATAGGTGTTGTTGAAATCGTCCTCCCTCATCCGGAAGAAGGTTGAGGTGGTGAATAACCCTGTCCTGAATATGTTCTCATTTTCCAGCTCGCTGTTCAGAGGGCCGAAAACAGTTCTGAGCCTGGAGGTCTGGAACTGGTTCCAGGAGGAAAGGTAACTGAAGAAAAGCTCTCCTTCGTTCTTCTTGAAGAATTCCTTTTCCCATTCGAAGTAATAGTCGTTATAGACCGGCTCGTCGTTTTCGTTTATTTCGGTAAACTCCTTTTTCAGGAGAATGGTATCCAGACGGTAGGAAACATAGCTTTCGGAAATCCTGTCAAACATATAGAAAGGCATGGTCTTGAGCATAATATCGTTTTCCACGTTGTAATGAGTGGAAGTATAATCCTGCTCCTTGTACCTGTCCCATTCGGAATCGCTCATGGAATCGGATCTGTCGGTGTGCTTTCTGAATTCGCCCTTGAAGATAAGGTCTTCGCTGAGGGTAAAAAGCGTGTTGAGAACATCTGCATCGTAGGAAAGCTTTCCCTCTCCGTAGGTTCTCATGATTGTGTAATACCGGTCAAAGTCCACCTGTTCCGGTGCTTTGACACTATCCTCTTCCATTCTGTGGTCCACTATGAAGTTCGGAGAAACGGTGTAGCCAAGAGTGTGGGAGAAGGTATTTCTGTCAGAATAGAGTGTAATGGGAACATCACTGACCATAGGAGGGAGAACCAGAGTATCCCGTTTCTTTTCCTTGAACGGTTCTTTTTCAAGCTCATCCTCAAAAGGAGCCTTTATGCTGTTTTCCTGCCTGTCGCTCTCCTCTTCCTCTTTTTTCTTTTCTTCCTTGTCATGCTTTATGTTGTTGCGGTTGTCGCTGCCGCTGTAGGTACGGTCAAAAATAGTTCCCGATACGGTAAAGGAAAGGTCAGGCAGGACGTAGTTTTCCGGATAGTAGAACACGGATTCCGGAAAAAAATGA
>JAZNLX010000080.1:0-5095 GCA_045579325.1 Spirochaetia bacterium | reverse complement strand
ACGGGATGCTTCAGCGGAAGATTCCATATCGGAAAGGTTTCGAATTTTGCATAGGCAGCCTTGATGCCTCTCTTATGCTCGTGGTACATTTGGGAAAGGCATGTTGCCAGCTTTCCGCTGCCCGGTCCCGGACCGGTAACCACTACGATAGGCTTTTCAGTCTCGATATATTCATTGGCCCCGTACCCCTGTTCGCTGACAATAAGATCCACATTTGTAGGATACCCCTTGGTAAACTTGTGCATGCAGACTTTCATGCCGCGGCATTCCATGGCCTTTCTGAAAATATCGGCTGACGGCTGACCGTCGTAACGGGTAATGACTATAGCCTTGATCCTTATGCCCCATGCGGCAAAATCATCGATTGTCTTGACCACATCGGCATCGTAGGTAATTCCGAAATCGCCGCGGATCTTCTTCTTTTCGATGTCTATGGCACAGATGCACATGATGACATCCACGGAATCCTTCATTTTTGCAAGAAGCTGCATTTTCACGTTCGGATCGTAGCCCGGAAGAACTCTGGCTGCGTGGAAATCATACATGATCTTTCCGCCGAACTCAAGATACAGCTTTTCACTGTTGCAATCCTTGATCCGTGCAAGAATGGTCTCGCTCTGCTGTCTCAGATACAAGTCATTGTCAAAACCCACTTTCTTCATGTATTTCATTATATGCAACTGCGGCTATTTTTCAAGATATACGGAAAAGGCTTTCTGCATTTTTTTTGATAATGAATGTAAGTTCTTCTGCTGCAAAACCTTTTTTTCCCGCCGCATAAAGATACAGTGGCTCCATGTCCGCAGGCTCGGAGGAATCGCTTTCCAGAAGCAGTTTTTCCGGGGGAACCAGCTGAAAGGCCTGTGCGGAAACACGGCTGCGCTCCTCCATGATGACGTGGGAAAAGGAAAAGAAGATATTCCGTTTCAGAAGCTGTCTCATTATCTCCGCAGATCCCGAAAACCGGTGCATTATCACGGGATGTCCGGCAGGCAGCTCCCTGAGCATGCCGGGCAAGGTATCCCAGGCCCTTACACAGTGTACGGAAACCGGCACCTTCCACTCCAGAGCCAGTTCCAGATGCCTCCGGAAAAAAATCTCCTGCCCAGCAGGGTCCGAAAGCCCGCAGAGCCGGTCCAGCCCGGTCTCCCCGATACCCCAGGGGGAATTTTCAGGCACGTACTCCCTTATCCTTTCCAGAATGCGGATATCATACTTTTTCCTGTCGGCATACCAGGGATGGATCCCGAAAAACGGAATTATCCCGTTCCGCACCGGTACAGAGCCCCAGTCCTCCGGGGTTACGCAGTTATAGAGAACCTGTGTTTCCGATCCCGGGCCGGGAATATAATGACAATGTGCATCCCAGAAATTCATGCTTAAATATTACTGCCGGAAATAATGACAGTCAAACATTTTTTTGATACAGTTAAAACAAAGGATAAGCAAATGGAAGATTACAAAGGGAAAAAAATCACCGTAATGGGACTGGGACTGAACGGAGGGGGGCTTGAAGCTGCCCGGTTCTTTGCATCAAAGGGAGCTGAGGTTACAGTTACAGACCTGAGAACAGCCGACATCCTGAAGCCTACCATGGACAAGCTTGCGGAATTTGACATACGGTATGTGCTGGGGCGCCACGACTTTGCCGATTTTGAAAATGCGGATATCGTAATCAAGAATCCGGCAGTACCCCTTACTTCCCCTTATCTGGCAAAGGCAAAGAGAACAGAGACCGATATTTCGGTTTTCCTTTCCGAATTTCACGGGGACATAATCGCCGTTACCGGAAGCAAGGGAAAATCCACCACGGTTTCGGCAATCTACCACGCCTGCCGGAAGCTTAAGCAGGATACCTTCCTGGGGGGCAACATCACCATTTCTCCCCTTTCATTTCTCCATCAGCTTACAGAAAAATCCCTGGTTATCCTGGAGCTCTCTTCATGGCAGCTGGCAGATATCATGGGCAGGAATCTTCTCCGCCCCAAGGTTGCGGCCATTACCAACATAATGCACGAACACCAGAACCGCTACAGCTCCGTACAGGAATATGCAGACGACAAGAAAGTCATCTATCAGAGCCAGGACCGCAGCCAGTTCACGGTATGCAGCAACGGAGACAGCTACGGACAGCAGTTTTTCAACGAAACACCGGGACATCCCATCTGGATTTCCGACCGGAACATGGGACTTGATGAACAGATATGGTTGGAAAACGGCAAGGGATATATCAGGATAAACGGCAGGACAGAGGAAATTCTCCCCGAAAAGCTTCTGGTTCCGGGCGAACACAACAGACAGAATCTCCTTATGGCAGCCGCAGTCATGTACCTCTACGGATTCGGCAGCAGCGAAGTATCAGATGCGGTAAAGGATTTTCCCGGCATTCCCCACAGACTTGAATTTGTAAGGGAGCTGGATGGACGCTTTTATTATAACGATACCACAGCCACCATCCCCCAGGCCTCAAACGCAGCGGTAAAAAGCTTTGAAAAGCCCGTTATCCTCATTGCGGGAGGAACAGACAAGAACCTGATCTTTGACCTGGTTCCGGAAACCGCACAACTGGCAAAAAAAATGATTCTCCTGAAAGGAAGCGGCACAGACAGGATGATTGCGGAACTGGATAAAGCAGGCTGCAGCTACGAAGGGCCTTTCGGTTCCCTGGAGGAAGCCATAGAAAAAGCGCGCGGATGTTCCGACGAAGGGGATGTGATTCTCTTTTCTCCGGGATGTACCTCCTTTGAAATGTTCAAAAACGAATTCGACAGAGGCAATACTTTCAGGGATTCAGTAAACAGATTGTGAAGCAGATCTTCTGTTTTCGGCTTATACAGTAATGTATGAACCGGATAATCATTGTTTTTTTTCTCACCGTACTGGTTTCATGTACAAGGTGCAGCAGTTTTTCGGAAGAGGAACTGCCCGACAGGCTTATTGTGGTATCCTTCAATGCGGAAAATCTCTTCGACGGCGTAAGCCACGGAACGGAATACCCGGAATTCGATCCCGGGAACGGCAGATGGAGTGACAGAAATTTTACAGACAAGCTTCTGCAGGTGGGACGGACCCTCAGGGATTCGGTACCCGGGGAAGATGTGCCTCATATAATCGCATTCCAGGAAATAGAAAACAGGAATGTCCTTACGGAGCTTACCAAGGGAATCCTCAGGGAATACGGCTATCGGTATGTAATTGCCTCGGATAACGGAGATTCGGCCATCAACACCGGCTTTATCAGCAGGTATCCTACCCTATATATAAGGTATCATACCCCATATATTGCCCCATACGGCACCCAGAGGGTCATCATTGAAGCAGCCTTTGACATAGGGGGAAACCCCCTGGTAATCTTCAACAACCACTGGAAATCGAAAATCGGAGAGGATTCCGAGCTGCAGAGAATTGTTTCTGCCCATACGCTGAAGACCAGAATAAAAGCCATAATGAAAGAAAATCCCCATGCAGAGATACTTATCCTGGGAGACTTCAACGAAAATGCAGATGAATTCGAACGGGAAGGGGGTACCGAAACCAAAGCCATCATGACAGAGCCCGGTGCTCCGGTAAAAGGGTTTGAAAGCCTGCATATCACGGGTAATCCATCCAACAGCAGCAGGGAGCAGTTCTTTTCCCCCTGGCTCAGGGAAGGAAATACCGAACCCGGAAGCTATTTTTACCGGAACAGCTGGGAGACCATAGACAATTTCTTTCTGGGAGCAAACCTGACAGACGGCATCGGATTTACCTTCGGGAGCTTCAGAACTGTCAGGACACAGTGGAATACCGATCGGGATGAAAAACCCATGTCATTCTTGAGAAATACAGTTGAAGGGTGTTCGGATCACCTGCCGATTCTGCTGGAGCTTGAAATCAGACCCCGCTGACCACATCCAATGCGGCCTGGATATTTCCGAAAGGAGGACTTATCTGGAGACCTGAAACATAAGGCTTGATTTCCGCAAGGATTTCCCGGGCAATCTGCACACCCTCAACCCTGGCTGCTTCCTTGGATATCCCTTCTGCCTTTTCCATACGGCGGAGAATCGGCTCCGGAATGGTTACTCCAGGTACTTCATTATTGAGGAACATGGCATTCCGATAGGAAACCAGAGGCCAGATTCCGGCCAGCACAGGCAGACCTGTCCCTTTTATCTTTCCCAGGAAATCTATAAGGTATCCTGCGTCAAAAACCGGCTGCGTAATAAAGAAATCGGCACCGGCCTCAGCTTTGAGGAAAGCCCTTTCTATCTCTCTTTCAGGGACTGCAGCCACAGGATTCACCCCGGCTCCCACAACCAGGGAAGTAGGTGACGGAAGGGGATTTCCTCCCAGATCCACACCGCAGTTAAGCCTTTTTGCCAAGGTTATGAGTCCTACGGCATCCACGTCAAAGACACCTGTCACATCAGGATAGTTCCCCACTTTAGGAGGGTCTCCTGTAATAACCAGGATATTTCTCATGCCGGCAGCCTGGATTCCCAGCAACTCTGACTGAAGCCCGATAAGATTCTTGTCTCGGCAGCAGATATGAGGTATAACCTCAACCCCTGTGCTTTTCATGACCTCAAGAGCTGTAATTGTAACGGAAACACGGGAGGATGCTCTCGGTCCGTCAGGAAAATTGAAATAGAGAAGCCCTTTTTCACGGGCCTGTCTGATTTTGTCAGTTATCTTTGAAAGATCGTACCCCATGGGAGGTGTCATTTCCACAGTAGTTATCCACTGTTTTTCACTGAGCGCCTTTCCCAGGAGAGAACGCTCTGCAAGAGGAAGCTCCTGCTGCTTTTCTGCGGTTTCCCGGAGCTGTTCTATCTTTCCCTTTGCAATGCCCCCGGAAAAGGAGACTGTCATGTGAGCCGCTTTCCTGATATGTTCCGGGGTGGTACCGCAGCAACCTCCGATAATTCCGGCACCTGCCTCAAAAAAACGGAGTGCATAGTTTCCGAAATAGTCAGGTGATGCAAGATAAAGGTTTCTGTCCTCTATTTTTCTCGGAAGCCCCGCATTGGGCATTACTGCCACAGGCTTGTTTACCTTTCCCCTTATGCCCAGAAGAATGTCCAGCATATGCTCCGGACCTACGGCACAGTTG
>JAZNLX010000079.1:0-3451 GCA_045579325.1 Spirochaetia bacterium | reverse complement strand
ATTGCAATATCTTCAAGCATTGCCTTTCTTCTGTCTCCGAATCCAGGAGCCTTGACTGCAACGGCGTTGATTGTTCCTCTGATTGTGTTTACAACGAGAGTTGCAAGAGCTTCACCTTCCACATCCTCTGCAATGATAAGGAGCGGCTTGCTTGCCTGAACTACCTTTTCCAGTACAGGAAGGAGATCCTTCATGTTGGAGATCTTCTTGTCGAAGATAAGGATGAAAGGATTGTCGAGAACAGCTGTCATTGTGTCTCTGTTTGTTGCGAAATAAGGTGAGAGATAACCTCTGTCAAACTGCATACCTTCAACAAAGTCGATTGTGGATTCGATAGTCTTGGATTCTTCTACTGTGATTACTCCGTCTTTTCCTACCTTGTCCATGGCATCTGCAATCTGTGCACCGATTTCCATGTCGTTGTTGGCGGAAATTGCTGCAACCTGAGCAATTTCTTCCTTATCCTTGATTGTCTTTGCAGACTTCTTGATTTCTGATGTTGCAATGGCTACTGCCTTGTCGATACCTCTTTTGATTTCCATAGGATTGATTCCGGCTGCCACGCTCTTGATTCCTTCCTTGGTGATTGAGTAAGCAAGGACTGTTGCTGTTGTTGTTCCGTCACCGGCCACATCGTTTGTCTTTGTGGCAACTTCCTTAACAAGCTGCGCACCCATATTTTCATAAGGATTTTCCAGTTCGATTTCCTTAGCTACTGAAACTCCGTCCTTTGTAACTGTAGGAGCTCCGAATTTTTTATCAAGGAGGACACATCTTCCCTTAGGACCAAGTGTAACCTTTACTGCGTTTGAAAGCTTTTCTACACCGATGAAAAGCTGTTTTCTTGCTTCTTCGTTAAATTCAAGCTGTTTGGCCATTTGTCTTTAACCCCTTTTGTATATTTATTAATTAATAAACTGTATTTTCTTATAAGATACAAATTCTTTTTGATTTCTTCAAGTAAATTTACAAATATATCTCACCTGAATAGATATCTGTCCTGTTTCCGTCCGGCAGTTCCATAATCAGCTGTCCGTATTCTCCCAGGCCTGCGATTTTCCCCCTGACCAGTTCTTCGCTACCGGGTGCGCCGGGGGCAAAAAGGACCTCGTCTCCCAGCCTGAAAAGGATTTTTTCCCCCCGTGCTCTCCAATCGGGATCCGAAAGGTTTTTCTGCATGGTTTCCAGAACGGCTTGAAGAAGAATGCCGTTTTCCGGTGCTTTTCCCGTAAGAGACCTGACGGAACAGGGGGGAAATTTAGAATCTGTCTCATAGGTGTCCTGAAGGATATTGATTCCGATACCGCACAGAATAAAGCCGTCTGTCATCTCGCAGTAGATACCGGACAGTTTTCCTCCGTGGGCAATGATATCGTTGGGCCACTTGATTTGAGACCTGATGCCGCACAGCTTTTCCAATGCCTCGGAAACTGCGCAACCCGCAAAGAAAGGGAAAAGTGTAAGCTCAAAGGGAATGTCTTCGGTCCTGAATATGACGGTAAAAAGGAGGGATTCCCCTCTGCACCCTATCCACCTGCGTCCCGGGATGCGTCCTCTCCCTTCGGTCTGGAAGCCGGCACACACAAGGGAACCTGAAACAGGATTTCCGGCTGCCATACGTTCCGCATCCTTCATGGTTGTGGCTGTTTCTTCCAGATAAAGTGTTTCCGCCCCAGGAAAGGGATTTTTGAAACAGTTCAGCAGATTATGCCTCCTCCTATAACCAGGTCTCCGTCGTAGAATACGGCACTCTGCCCCCTGGTTATGACACATTTATTGTCGAGGCGTACGAGAACGCTGCCGTTGTCCAAAGCTCTGACCCGGCAGGGATGTTCACCCGAATTGTACCTGACCTTTACCGATGTACGGAATTCGCTGCCGTCAAAATCGATGAACCAGTTGAGATCCCGTACCGTGAATTCTGTCTGTCCCTGTTCATCTTCACGTCCTACGGTAACTATGTTTTTTACGGAATCTATTGAGGTTACGAACCAGGGGCCGTTTCCAAGTCCAAGTCCTTTTCGTTGTCCTATGGTGTAGTGGATATAACCACGGTGCTTGCCCAGATAGTTTCCCTGCATGTCCAGAATATTTCCGGGCCTGAACCTTTTACCTGAGTAACGGCTTATGAAATCGCCGTAGTCTCCCTCTATAAAGCAGATATCCTGGCTTTCCTTCACGTCTGAAAACTCAAGGCCGTCTGCCTTTGCTTCCGCCTCGATATCCTTTTTCAGAAGTTCTCCGAGAGGAAACTCAATTCCGGGAAGCAGCTCCTTAGGAAGCCTGTAAAGCATGTAACTCTGATCTTTTTTAAGGTCTTTTGCCTTGGCAATGAAAAGTCTTCCGTCTTTTTCGACTATCCTGGCATAATGCCCTGTGGCATATATCAGTTCTTCGTCGCTGCCGATGATTCCGTCCCTGACCAGGATCTCCTTGAGCCTGTCGCAGAAGAAAGTGAACTTGACTGTCCTGTTGCAGATTACACACGGATTGGGAGTGACACCGTGCAGATAGTCCGATACAAAAAGATCGGTAACCTGTTTTCTGAATTCCTCCGAAACATCAATACAGTAAAAAGGAACACTGTTCCTGCGGCAGATCGCTTCTGCCCTTCCGATGACTTCGGGGGAAGAACACTGTACACCGTGCCAGACTATATGATTGGCGCCGATTACCTTGTCATATTTCTTCAAAAGATACTTGAGTGCCATGGATGAATCAATTCCACCGCTCATTCCCAATGCTGCTGCTTTCTTCATGTTTTCATTATATCAGTTTTGTTTGACACTGGAAAGATAATGAAATATTATATTTATATGGATAACAGAATAACTGCAGCAGCTGACTACATTAAGTCGGTCCTTGATAAGAATAATTTTGAAAGAATGCCTGAAATCGCAATGATTCTGGGTTCAGGACTTGGTGATATAGCCGGGGAAGTTCAGGAAAAGGTAGTAATTCCGTACAAGGAAATTCCCGATTTCCCCGTTTCAACAGCAAAGGGGCATGCGGGAAATTTTGTGTTCGGTATGCTGTCCGGCAAACCTGTCCTTATGATGCAGGGACGTTTTCATTTCTACGAGGGATATTCCGGAAAGGAT
This sequence comes from Spirochaetia bacterium, assembly GCA_045579325.1. Taxonomy (GTDB): domain Bacteria; phylum Spirochaetota; class Spirochaetia; order CADAEX01; family CADAEX01; genus CADAEX01. The sequence continues at coordinate 350 of JAZNLX010000079.1, read as the reverse complement.
CTGATAATGCCCGTACGTGTCATGAAACTGCTGGGAATAAATAAACTTATAGTCACAAATGCTGCCGGCGGAGTGAACAGAAGCTTCCGGGGGGGAGACCTGATGCTTATAAACGACCATATAAACTACAGTGGCGTAAATCCTCTAATCGGTCACAATGACGAGGAATTCGGACCCCGCTTTCCCGACATGACCTATGCATACGATCCTGAGCTCCGGGAAACAGCCCGTAAAACAGCAGCTGAACTGAATATCGATCTGAAAGAGGGAGTATATATCTGGTTTACCGGTCCTTCCTTCGAGACTCCGGCTGAAATCAGGATGTGTACCCTGCTGGGTGCCGATGCTGT
>JAZNLX010000078.1:0-13629 GCA_045579325.1 Spirochaetia bacterium | reverse complement strand
TAGCAGGAAAGAAGACCGCTGCTTCCCCAGCTCGGAGATACAAGTACGGTGAAGCCTTTCTTTTCTTTAGATGACTGTTCTTCTGCCGCAGAAATCTTTTCCGCAAGGACATCCAGATAAGGAGAGCCCACTGTCACCAGCCTCTTTTCGGGCAACCCCCGCAGCTTTTCCAGATAACGAAGATCCTCCTTCTGGTAATCTCCCGAAAGAAGCACCGAATCGAAATAGTCGAGTCCATAGCGCTTGTACAGGGTGGCATCGTTTACCATATGAAGCACATGGGCATAATGCTTTACCCCTTTGGATCTTTTCAGCTGAAAGACATCCAGCCCCGGAGTGGTCATGAGACAGACATCGGCCTCCAGAAGATTGAGTCTGGCAAAGGCCTTGTTTCCGGCACCGATATATTCCGTCCGGACATGCTTAAGCTCAAGCTTGTTTATCGGGTCATCCTCCGCAGAGGTAAGATACAGCAAAGGGAGATTTCTTCTTTCGAATTCCTCCACCACCGGACGGAAGGTGTTCCAGTACTGCTTTCCTTCGCAGTAGATTACATAAGGAACAGATTCTCCCCGCTTTTCCTTCTTTCCCCCGGCAAAAAGAACCCGGAGCTTGATGAAAAACGCCCTGGAGGCAAAATAGAGCAATGCAAAAAGGCTGATGAACACGGAGAAAAGCATGCTTCCCGTACCGGGATCTATGTAAAGCAGAGTAAAATCAGTCATTGAGCTTCTCCCAGTTTTCGCCCTTGAAAATATTATCCTTTACCCTGTATACAGGGGTAAACTTATATGTGTTCCTGTTGTGTTCGTTTGCCTCAATAGGACCGTACCCCACCAGGATACCGTTTTCCTTGCTGCTTTCAAGCGGCTTTCCGGTAAACGGATTCAAAGGCTTTTCCTCAAGTCCTTTCACCGCAACTGACGGTACATCTGCCACAGTCATGAATGAGCCGTCCTGCTTCCATTCTCCCGATGCACCGAAATCCTTGACCAGCAGCAGGGAGCTGTAGGCATTTATCAGATCGGGATCCCCGTCTGTAACCAGGGCCCTGTTTTCCTGCCGGAAGAAACGGCCGTGATCCGAGGCTATAACTATCCTTGTGTTGTCATAGACGCCGTTTGCCTTCATCCAGTCCATCCACTTTCCAAGCATCCTGAGTGTGGCCGCATTCACCTGATAGTGACGGAATACATATTCTCCGCCTATACGGTTCTTTCCGGAATCGGTAATTTCCCGCTGAAGAATATAACCGGGATACTGCAGATAAGCAGGCTCGTGGGTAGTATCATTGTCAATGGCGAAGTAGGAATCTCCCTTCCCTTCGGTATCCGAAAGCCCGCATATGTAATCCAGAGCTGAATACCAGTTTATAAGAACTGAGTTTTCATCCCGCCCCTTGCTTTCCGATGTACTCCACCAGTCACCGTGATCGTAGATGATTCCTCTCAGGGAAACCGGGGCAACGCGGAAAAAGTTGAAGAAAAGGAAATCTCTCTTGATGAAGTCTGAAAGGACAAATCCCTCCAGCTCCATGTCATGCTCCCTGCGCCAGAGTTTTTCATACCGTCCGGCCAGGTTAAGGGCCTCTATGCTTTCGTCAAATATGGAATTGTCCGGAATCCAGCTGAAGTTGGCCAGCGGAGCATCGGTAACGGTAACATCGAATCCCTTGCTGCCGAAATATGCAGGAAGTACCTTCAGCGCCTCGTTATGCTTTTCCCGGAGAGGTATATTCTCCCTTTTGTTGGAACTGTCCGGAAGATATTCGTACCCGCCGAAAAGGGCCGGGGCACAGAGAATGGTACAAGAGGAAGGTGAAACCGTGTTGGGGTAATGGACAAAGCCTGAAAACTGCGCCGCCACCTCGGGCATCTCTTCAAAGATAGCAGGAACAAAGGAGCTGATTCCCCGGTCCAGCATCATGACAATAACATTTTTTCCCGTTCTGCTGAAATGGAATACCGGTTTTAACGAATCTTCGTTCCGGCTGTTTTCTCCGGAGACAACTATTGCTTCCAGCCTGTGGAACTCACTGTTTATCTTAAATATGTTGTACCCTGAAAAAGCGGTCAGGGAAAGAACCAGGACTACAGTCAGGGATTTTATGTACTTTTCCTTTTTCAGGCAGAAAACCGGAACCAGAACTGCCGCCACAGCCGCAAAGACAGCCATATCCACAGGGAATTTGGCAAGCTCGTTCTTTATTTTCAGTCCACTTTCAAACTCCAGACCGTTGCCCACAAGCACTGTTCCGTAGTTACCCGGAAGAAGATATGTATTAACAAGAGCCCATGTAACTCCGAAAACCAGGAGGAAGGTCATGGTAGCCTGTACCTTTCTTGAAAAAAGAAAATAAATGGCTATAAGCCAGGCTGCTATACCCAAAGTCTGGAAAAACGGAAACTTAACCAGCCCCATGGGATTGTCAAAAGGCTCGATATATGAAAATTCCTGCACAGAGGAACACACCAGAGAAGTAGGTATAACTATACCCACCAGCAGGAGAAATGCACAGCAGGCAGGCAGAAACAGCCCCAGACGGTTCCGGTCGTTATCCATAAGCGGATTCAGCGGCTTTGAAAGAATATTTCCCACTCTCTCCCTCAATGCCTTGACCGCAGCCGGCATCTCCGGAAGTCTGATCTTATAGAAAATGTTCTTGAAAAGAGAGAACACGTTGTTCAGGGTCCAGTAGAGAACCAGTCCCGACGGAGAATTGTAAAGAAGCACCAGGAACAGAGCCGCCATACCGTAGAGCTGCATCTTTTCCTTCAGCATGAAACCCTTTACATATACTGCGCTGGCGGCAATATTTATGAGTGTCATGGCAATAGGAAGGACGTTTACAGGGAAACTGCCTATGGAGAAAAGCCTGTCGGGAGCTCCCAGATCGCTGAAAATCCAGAATTCTGCCCCTTTGAGCAGCTCCAGATTGGACAGGAAAGAATAAGCCGCAATAAAGAACGGCACCTGGATCATAAGGCTGATGGAGCTTCTGAGCGCCATTACCGGATGGTAATGATTCTGCCGGTAAAAGGTGGAAAGAATCATATACCGTTCATCCCCTTTGAAAACAGCCTTGATTTCGTCAATTTCCGGCTTGAATCGGGTCTGTATATCCCTCTCCTTCTGCTGCCATCTTTCCGCAATCACGTAGAGCGGCAGGGAAAGAAAGCTTACGGCCAGGCTTACCGCAGCAATGGAGAGACCGTAGTTGTCAAAAATCCTGTCGGTCAGGAGAAAGACGGTTTCTATGAGAAGTTCAATAGGATAGATAAAAACAAGATAGAGAAAATCTGCCATTATTTAAGAAGCTTTAATACTCCGTTTACTGCATAACAGAAAAAATTGAAGGCTGCCTCCGGCAAAGGAAGCTTCAGTTCCTTTCTGTAGATATCCCAGGTCCAGCCGAAAACCTTCAGCTTGCTGCCCGATACGGATGTACTGCTTACCCGGTAAAAACCTTCCACAGTTCCCGTATTTCTGGCAATGAACCCCTTTCTGAGAATTTCAAGCCACATGAGATAATCTTCATGATGTATTTCTTTCTGGTATACCTTGCCCACCTTGGCTGTATCGTAGATTCCGGTAAGGTTTCCGATACAGTTTCCCTTCAGAAGGGTCCTGAAGTCTGCCGAAGCGGGAGAAATCACAGTATTTGTCACATTGCCGGCTTCATCCATTTTCTTGTACAGGGAGAATACGGCCCCGCAATTCTTTTCCTCAAACAGCGGAAGCTGATGTGCCAGCTTTTCCGGCAACCACATGTCGTCGCAGTCCAGAAATGCAATATACCTTCCTGCAGCCTCTTTTATTCCCACATTGCGGGGAGTTGCCGGCATACGGGTGGTCCGGTCATTGATAAGCAGCCTGATACGGCTGTCCCTTTCCGCATAGGCCTGTACTGCAGAGCGGGTATTGTCTGTGGAAAAATCGTCTATTACCAGCAGCTCCCAGTAGGGATATGTCTGGGCAATAACCGATTCTATTGCCTTTCCTATGTACTTTTCGCCGTTATGACACGGCATGATTACAGAAACAGTTACCATAATTACCTGAACAGATATTTTTTCAGCTTGGAGAAGGCCTTGAGAGAACGCTTCAGATCATCAAAATCGGTAAGTCCCACCCTGAGACGGTGCAGGATATAGCTTACCCTGAGATAATATTTCTTCCTGGCCATATTGCAGAATTCCACCATCTCCTCTGCGCTGATTCCGGGCAGATTCAGCAGTGTGTTGTGAGTGCCGTCCTCCTTGCAGTACTGGTCATATTCCAGGGTTAAATACCCTTTGGAACGGGCCAGATTGTAGGCGTCGGTTCCCGGATAAGGTATCAGCGGGAAGAACTGGGCTGTATCGGTATTGAGCTTAAGAGCCAGCTTCAGGGTATCCTCCATGGTCTGCTTTGTCTCTCCGTCGTTTCCCACCATATAGCAGGCATGGATCAGAAGTCCCGCCTTCTTGGCATTGGCCACATAGGAGTGAATCTGCTGAAGAGTGATTCCCTTCTTGATGTTATCCAGGATTTCCTGACTTCCGCTCTCGATTCCCGGAATGATGAGACGGCATCCCGCTTTCTTCATAAGCTTCATGGTTTCCAGATCGAGGGTGTTGACCCTGGCGTTGCAGAGCCATTTAAGCCTTTTGTTCAGCTTTTTTTCTATAAGGAGACGGGCTATTTTCTTTACTCTCTCCTTGTTGATGGTAAAGGTGTCGTCTTCGATAACCACCTCTTTTACATCGGGGAAGTTTGCGGCAATGTACTCAAATTCCTCCACCACGTTCTCAGGCGTTCTGGCCCTGAACTTACGGCCGTGCATTATCTGCGGATAGACACAGAAGCTGCAGTAGCAGGGACATCCTCTTCCTGTGAAGATCTGCACGGAAGGATAGGTGGCTGCGGCAAAGAAATAGTCCCTTTCATCCAGATTTTCCTTTATAAATTCGGAAGCAAAAGGAATGTCATCCATGTCGTGGATTACCGGCATGGCAGGAGTTCTGACAAACCCTCCCTCTTTTCTGACAAAAAGACCTCTCGATTCAGCGGGATCTCCCCCCTTATCAAGAGTATCTGCCAGTTCCTTTACGGAATAATCGAATTCTCCCATGGCAATGGCATCTGTTGCAGTGCTGTAGCCCATGGTTTCCTCAGGACAGGCTGTAGGATGAGTTCCTACCAAGGTAATATAGGAATACGGATAAAGCTCCTTAAGTGCTGTACCGAACATTACATCGCTCTTGATGGAAGGAGTACTTGTATTAAGGACAAAAAGAAGGTGCTCGTCGGAGGAGGCAAGAGCCTTTACCTTTTCGAGGGTCTGCTCCTCGTTGAGAGGCTTGGCCGGAGCATCGATAAAATCCACCCGGTGCCCGTGCTTCTGACAGTAGGCCGCCGCATAGATAAGCCACAGCGGATAATAAAGGGCGCCGCTTTTGGTTATGGCCGGGCTGCGGGACTCCCTGGAAAATTTTCCGTATTCTGCCTTGAAAGGCGGGTTTATGAAAACTATATGCATAACAAACTCCTGAGCTGTTCAACGCTTTCGGCTGTAGTAAACGGGTAATCTTTGCCGGGTTCAAAACCGAAGCCGTAGGTTACCCCGATAAAGTCCACCCCGGCTGCTCCGGATCCCTCCAGATCCACGTTGCTGTCCCCTATCATCAATGCTTCATCCGTACCTGTTTCCAGATGACTGCAGCATTTTTTTATTACATCTGCCTTGGTAAGGGAATCTGTGTCATCCATTCCGAAAACCGCATCAAACATATGATAAATCCCGTGAAGCTTCAGCATGGAATCGGTAGTTTCCTGTTTTTTCATGGTGGCAACCCCCAGCAAAAAGCCTCTTTTTTTCAGATTATCCAGAAGAGCCGGAATACCGTCGTAAACCCGGGACATTTCAGCTCCCGATTCTCTGTATTTTACCCTGTAGATGCTCATGGCACGGCGAGCCTCCTCTTCGGGAAGCCCAATAACAGTGTGGTATGTGTTATAAAGACCAGCGCTGAGGATAGCTTTCATTTTCTCATTGTCGGGGGCAGTCAATCCTATCTCTCTGAGAGTATGAGCATGGGTGTCGATAAGCCCCTCGGAGGTATCCACCAAAGTGCCGTCAAAATCAAATATAATAAGTTTTTTCATAGTTCATCAATATTTTCCGAAATCAAGCTCTGCTACCTGATGTGTTCTTCTTTCACTTTCAGGAGGCAGCTTCATGTAATCGCCGAAAAGCTCGGTCAGGAATCCGTGATACTCCTTCAGCACCATGAACTTTTCATCCTCGAACTGAAGCTCGGTATAGCCGTCAAAAAGGTATGCGCTGCGGAATTCCTTAGGTGCCCCGTAACGCCCTGCCAGATAGACTCTGGTATTTGTATTTTTTTTGTTCAGTTTATAGGGATAATTCAGAATTCTGTTTCTGAGCCAGGCTTTAGGAACGAAGAAAAAGCAGATTTTCATCATTTCCGCCACAATTCTCTTGAGCTTGGTGGTTCCGTTCTTATAGCCGTTTTTCATGGAATAAAGAACAGACAGGAAATTAAGCTGACGGAAATAGCAAGTTGCTAGAAATCGGTTGTCATGGATTGTATCGTACGGAAGAACATCCACCAGAAATCCGCACTGACTCAGGGTCTTTGGCTGCTGGGCAGACCTGTAGACCGTATCCTTGAGAACCACCTTGGAAAAGAAGGTTCCTACCTGAGGATCGTGCTTCAGGCTCATGAGTGAAAATTCAGGCCCCAGCTCCTGCGGCGCCACCTCGATAAAACGGTCGTAGTCGGAACGCATCATGGCAATGTCGATGTCATCGTCCCACGGGATAAAGCCCTTGTGTCTTACGGCCCCGATAAGGGTTCCCCCGGTAAGAAAGTATTTTATATCGTATTTGGTACAGATTCTCTTGATTTCCTTAAGAACCTTAAGCTCCAGAAGCTGTACCTTCCTGAGCTCTTCAGGTGTCAGTGTCTTAGTCATGTTTCATACTCTCTATAAGGCGGCTGTATGCTTCTACCAGTCCTACTGTCGGTTTCCATCCTAATGCCTTCAGCTTGTCTATATTCAGATTCAAGGTTATATCAGGGGCGTATCCGGCCTTTGGATCCGGTTCAAACAGAAGCTTTATTCTGTTATCTGCCAGTCTGTTGATAATTAATTCCGCTGTTTCCCTGATTGTACAATAGGTTTCAGGATTTGCAGCAGTATAACTGCTTCCGTTTTCCCCCTTGAGGAGAACTGTAAGGACAGCTGATACGGCATCTCCCACATACAGTACAGGTCTTTTTGTCTTACCGGCGGTCTTAAGAACTATATCCTTTTCTTCAATCACCGATCTTGCAAACTGGGCAGTAACCTTAGGATCATTATAATCTATTCCCGGTCCCAAAGTCTGTGCAAGGCGGACACTTCTGGCAGGAACCCCATATTCTGACCAATATGATGCACAGAGCAGTTCACACATTCTCTTGCTTTCTGAATAACTGGAACGAACATTAAGAATATCTATATATCCTAAATCCTCTTCCCTGACTTCCATATCTCCCGGAGGAGTAACCCCGAAAGCCTCCATGCTTGAAAGATATACAAAGCTTTTTACCTTTTGTGTCTTTGCCAGTTCAAGAACATTCATTGTCCCGTTAACGGCGATATCAATGGTTTCTACCGGTTTTTCAACAAAGGCCTTTGATGCCGTAATGCTTGCACCGTGAATAATGTAGTCAATTTTTTCATTTATCACCGGCAGGTTTTTCATATCTCCGGAAAGAAAAATTACATTTTCAGGATGGGCAAGATCTGCAAAAACAGCAGAAGCTTTCTGATGATTGCGTACCAGAGCAAGAATTCTGATTCCGTAATCAAGCTCAGAATTAAGAAAGTCCAGAAACCTGACAATACAACCACCCAGAAGTCCAGTTGCACCGGTAATGAAAAAGGTACTTTTCTTCAGGGCTGAAAAATCATATTCAACTGAAATTGCTTTATAATCTTTTATCATCATAATCCGAATATCTGCTGATTTTCCCGTACATCATAGAGGGCACGGAAGGTATAGAAATCGGCAGGTGTTGTAATCTTTATATTGTCGGCTGTACCGTAAACCACAAAAAGCTCGTGGCCGTAGTGCTGCATAAGGGAAGCTGAATCTATCATGTTTGTGTTTCCGTCGGCTATGGCCTTTTCATGAGCCTCTGTAAGCTGTCCCAGAACAAAGCACTGCGGAGCCTTGGCATGGAAGCATCTGCTTCTGTCCTTGATGCTGCATATCTTGCTTCCGTCCAACTCGACTATGGTTTCCTGGGCCGGTACAACGGTAATTGCGGAACCCTTCTCCTTTACAGACCTGATACAGTCGGAAATAAGGGTTTCTGTTACAAAAGGGCGGACTCCGTCGTGAACCAAAACCACAGAATCGGCCGGAGCAAATCCCGCAATGGCTCTGAGACCGTTATAAATCGACTGCTGCCCTGTTTCCCCGCCCGGAACAACGGCTCTGACCTTGGTCATTCCGTACTGAGAAAGAAGCTTTTCCAGATAAGGAATCCAGTCCTTGATACAGGCAATGACTATGTTGTCTATTTCAGGATGCTTCTGGAAGTTTTCCAGGGTATGGATAATAATTTCCTTGCCGTAAAGGCTGAGAAACTGCTTTGGCTTTGATCTGCTGTTCATCCTGCTGCCGGATCCTCCGGCAAATATAAGTACATTATTCATAGATTAATCCCTTTATCCTCTGCTTAATCTTCTTTGAATCGCTTTCAAAAAATCCATTACAAACCTGTTCTTTTCTAAAATAAGCATTATTCCGTAAACAAGCAATCCCGTAAAAATCGCAACTCCGGTACTGAGCCACATACCCGGAATAAATCTGATACAGATATAAACAAATATACCCATTACAGAGGCATTGAACAAATACAAAAGAAAATATCTGCCTACTTGCTTCAGGTCAACGATTTTACGCCCCCAGAATAACAGCACTCCGGAAAGTACACTCTGTGAAACCAATGTGGCTATGGCCGCACCCCAGACCCGATACAACGGAACCAGAATCAGATTAAGAAGTATATTGCTTATTACTCCTATTGTCAGTCCATATAAACAAAGATTTTCCCTTCCCATCGGAACAAAGGTCTGCGTTCCGATAACACTGCCCATGCTGGTTATTATAACAATAGGTGTAAGAAACTGCATTACAGGTACGGAATCAAGGAATTCCTTTCCGCTGAAAGCCAGAATTGCCGGATACCCCAGAATACACAAGCCAATCATTGCTGGAACCGAAAAAAGAAAAAGTACATCAAAGTTCTTGTGTACCAGATCACGGAAACCCTTTTCATCTCCATTTTTCAGATAATAAGAGAGTCTGGGCAGAATAACATAGCCCACAGCAATAACAAGCTGTACAACAATACGGTTTATCTTTGTTGCAGTGGTATATATTCCTACTTCACGGTCTCCGCAGATAAAACCAAGCAAGGTTACATCAAGAACAACATAAATATTTGCTATGGCAGCCATGGCAAAAAGAACAAAAATAGGTTTGATGTGCTTGCTTAAATCAAGTTTTTTTACAATAGAAAAATCTATGAATTTCTTGCTGTAAACCCAATTGCATACATTAGAACCAACATTGGATATAACAGCTATGGAAGCATATATGAGATAATCATCCTGACTTTTTACAAACAGAAACAGAAGAGCTACGCTGATTATCTGAAATACAAAAGCACGGATTGTTATATACCTGTAATTTTCCAGACCGCTGAACAGCCATTCCAGACCCAATGCAACAAATAGTATTTTGGCACTTATCAGGATGAGCAAGCTCCTGTAACCGGCCAGCTTGGGAACAATAAAAATTGCGGCAAAAAGAAGGGCATAGGCAACTATGGTGGAAATCACATTGATTGTAAATATTTCCTTAGTAACCTTTGAAAGCTCTTCCTTGTTGTCACGAACCTTGGCTGTTTCACGGATTCCGTAAACAGAAATTCCAAGAGTTGCAATAATAATAAAGAAATCCACAATTGAGCTGGCAAAGGTAACTATTCCTATTCCTTCCGGAAGAAGAATTCTGGAGGCATACGGAAAGGTAATCAAAGGGAAAAACAATCGTAGAAATGTTTTTGCCACATTGAAAACTGCATTCAATTTTATAGATGGAATCTTTATTGTACTGTCAGTCATAAATCCTTACTGTACTGTTTTCTATATTCATTGCAGTCCTTGATACAAAATCCAAGGATGCAGTCTTGATTTTTCTGTCATTTCTATCCCATACGGAAAGAATCTGAGTTTCCGGATCTCTTAACATGCTTACAGAGAGGAAAGTTGATGAGAGATAACCGGCAAGGTAAATATCAGGATTCAGCATCATATAAATCTCTGTCGGAATTTTTGAATCAAGCAGCTTTATTCCCTGCTCTGTAAGCTTTTTATTCCTATCCTCATCAGCAACAACTCCGGGATGAGATTTCAGATAATAATCATAATCTGAACCAAAGTACTTCATTGTGACTTCGATATATTTTCTGAACTCATGGGTTTCGGGATTTGTTCCCAGAAGCATACATATTTTTTTATTTTTAATAATGCTTGCTTCAAAGACTGTTTTATCAAGATTAATCATATCGCAGAATTCAGTTCTGTGGACTTCAAGAATTTTTAAACACTCCTTGAAATCCATTGCAACGGCGTGCCTTGGCTTTTTTCTAAGCCTGCCCGGATCATGCAGTATCCATTCAACATTATCATATCTGTCTGCGGCAATATATCCATAAGCAAATCTTACAGAAAAACGTTCTATCAGGTTTTCAGTATTAAACGTTTCAGATACACAAGGTTTTCCGTAATGGGTAAATTCCTCTCTGTCCCATTCCTGTAAACCCTTTTCAACAGCCAGTTTTTTTGATGCTTCCCATATTTTTTTCATATTAAGATATTTTTCATCATTCCCGTGACCGAAAACATAATCTATGCAGTCATAAGATCCGGTACCGTCGCTGAGAAGATGTACCTTGAAGTTTTTTTCCGGAATTCCGTTTGCATACATTAGAGGAAGTATGTAATACGCATGGTGATCACATAAATATAAATGAAAAACAGCTTCGGGATTCATTTTAAACAGAGAGCCTATATAGCAGACCAATCTCTGTGCCTGTCTGAAAAAACCGTAGTAATCTGTATTGAGTTCTTCATTTGTAGCCAGAGGAAAAGGATATACATCAGCGGGAAGCTTATTATAATTAATGTGAACCCGCTCCAATCCTATAAGCACAGGAGATTTACGATTTGCCCTGTTCCATAACAAGCAGGTAAAAATTATTACCGGGAGTGTTGCGGCAAGATAGGCAATATTATACTCAGGAGCCTCTACGCAAACTGTTCTTTTTTCCTTTCTTTCAACCTTTTCGCCGCTCAGATATTCCAGTTCCACGCTCCACAGCCCATAATTATTAAAGGCAATATCGATAGAATTATCAGAACACTCTATTATTTCTCTTTTGTATTGATACTTGCCGAAATCATCATGATTAAACGGATTCTGCCACTCCATATAACGGGTAACGTTTATACTGTCTATATTCTTTTCCGTCAGAAACACAGAATCCAGTTCCAGTCTTTTTATCAGATCTGAATGAGTTCCGGTTGGGTTATATAAACGGAGTTTATCCTCTCCGGATTCAAACAGTCTTTTTGTCCTGTGATAAAGCTTTCTTGCAGGATCAAAAAGAAATGATTTCTTAAAAATTTTCTTTACTCTGCGGTAATACTTCAGTATCGGGAAAGGAATATATTGGAGAAGCTTACGTCTTAACTTCATGCCTTGATTATAGGTTCACCTTTTTTGTATTCTCTGTCAGATGGTTTACCGAGAAGTTCAGGCAGGAACTTCGGACTGCATCCGTCTCCGGGTCTTACGGAACGGATATTGTTTTCGGTAAATATCTCCCCTTTTTTTATATCGGCACAGGCAAACAGGGAGCGGGCAAACTTACGGTTTACCTTCATTTTTTCACTAAGCTCATAATTTACGGTTCCGAGACATTTTTCAGTTTCCCTTATCCTTTTCACCATGGCTGAAAACTCTCCCTTATCCATGGAGAAAGCTGAATCAGGGCCTCCAATGGTTCGGTCAATGATAAAATGCTTTTCTATAACCTTTGCGCCCAATGCTACTGCGGCACAGGCAACAGTATCTCCCGTGGTATGGTCCGAAAGCCCGACCTTACATCCGAATCGCACCGCCATATCAGGTATAGTCATAAGATTTGCCTCTTCCAGCGGAGCCGGATATGATGATGTACATTTGAGCAGTGTGATATCGTTATTTCCCACCTTGCGGCAAGCATCGACTGCCTCCTGAATTTCATCGAGGGAAGCTATTCCGGTAGACATTATCATAGGCTTACCTTTTCGGGCAGCATATTCTATGAGTGGAATATCCACAAGCTCAAAGGATGCAATCTTCATTATCGGATTACCAAGCTCTTCAAGAAAATCAACTGCTGTCTTATCAAACGGAGTAGAAAAAATCGGAATCCCCAGTTCTGCAGCATAATCAAACAGCTCTTTATGCCATTCCCACGGAGTGTAGGCCTGCTGATACAGCTTATGCAGTGTTGTTCCGTCCCAGAGAGTTCCCTGTTTTATCTGAAAATATTCATTATCACAATCCAGGGTAATGGTATCGGCAGTATAGGTCTGAATCTTTACGGCATCGGCACCGGCCTCTTTTGCAGCCTTGATGGTTTCCAGTGCAATCTCTTTTTTATGATTATGATTTGCAGACATTTCTGCAATTATAAAGGTTCTGTTCATTTAATTTTGTCCTGTAAAATCAAATTTATAAAGCTTAATACAACCATTAGGAGTTTTTATAATATATGATTTATCATTGTAATAAAGAATTTCTCCATCTTTTGTACCAAGTGGAAATCCACATTCAGAAAATTCTGCTTTTTCAATGATTATTTTCTCTTTATTTAAATAAAAAAAAGCCCCTGGATATTCCGGGGGAGCCATAGCTCTAACCCAATTATATATTCGTTCACGTTGCCAGCTCCAATCTATTTCTCCATCCTCCGGAGTCCGCTTGGGAAAATATGTTGCTTTTTTTTCATCCTGTTCAATCATATTAATTTCATTATTTTGGATTTTATAAATCAGTTCATTTATAATTACCGGATAAGTTTCCTTATAAATTTTTAAAATTGAACCACCTGTATCATATGTAGTTATTGGAATTTTTTTCTGGCATATTATTGCACCCTTGTCACACTCTTCTGTTATAATATGTGCTGTAATTCCTGTCTGCTTTTCATTATTAATGATTGCCCAAACATGTGGAGTACGACCTCTATATTTAGGTAATAAAGAGCCATGTATATTTACTGCATAATTTTTTGGATATTCTATTAAAAACAGATAATTTACAGAAAGAAGTATATCCGGCTTTTCCGTTTCTTTTATAAAGAACTGAGCTTTTCCATTTCTGGGGTTTCCGATAAATACAGGAATTCTCATTTTATTACAAAAATCTATAATTTTTATAGAATTTTTATCTGTAAAAACGGAATGTAATCTTACTGCTGTATTTACAGATAAATTTTCTAGTATTTCCAA
>JAZNLX010000077.1:0-6004 GCA_045579325.1 Spirochaetia bacterium | reverse complement strand
TGCAATCCTCGCCGGTTGCCGTCACTATTTCGCTTATCCTATTACTCCTCAGAATGAAATTCCTGCTTATCTGGCAAAGAGAATGCCTGAGGTCGGAGGTACTTTCCTCCAGGCTGAAAGCGAGCTTGCGGCCGTAAGCATGGTAATGGGTGCTTCTGCCGGCGGTGCAAGAGTAATGACATCTTCATCATCTCCGGGAATCTCCCTCAAGCAGGAAGGTATTTCATATATGGCAGGAGCCCAGCTTCCTGCAGTTATAGTAAACATGATGAGAGGCGGTCCGGGTCTCGGAAACATCGCAGGTGCCCAGGGAGACTATTTCCAGGCAACACGCGGAGGCGGAAACGGAGACTATCATGTTCTCGTTATCGCACCGGGAACAGTTCAGGAACTTGCTGACTATACAATCAAGGCTTTCGAGCTTGCAGACAAATACCGCGTTGTGGTAATGCTTCTCGGAGACGGATATCTGGGACAGATGTCAGAGCCTCTTGTTTTCCCTGAGGCTGTAAAGGAGCTTCCTGCAAAGGACTGGGCTCTTACAGGAGCAAAGGGAAGAGATCCTCATACAATCGCATCCCTCAGACTCAATCCTGACAACTACCTGGAACAGCACGTATACGAGCTTTCAAGGATTTACGGCGAAATCGAGGAAAAGGAAGTAATCTATGATACACAGTACATGGAAGATGCCGATTTCATGATTGTTGCCTACGGTACAAGTGCCAGAATCTGCAAGAAGGCCATCAGGGCTCTCAGGGCCGAAGGAATCAAGGTAGGGCTTTTCAGACCTATCACACTCTGGCCATTCCCAAAGAAGGAAATTGCAGAATATGCAAAGAAGGTAAAGAAGATCCTTACAGTGGAAATGAGCATGGGACAGATGGTTCAGGATGTTCAGATCAATGCCGGAAAATATGCCGACATCGATTTCTACGGCAGACCGGGCGGAATGCTTCCTGAAGTAGACAAAATCATTCAGAGGGTTAAGAGTTATGTCTGAAGAAAAAATTTATTCATTTCCTAAATCATTGCAGGATGTAAATACCCATTACTGCGCAGGCTGCGGACACGGAATCGTTCACAAGCTCATCGCACAGATCATGGACGAGTTCGGAATCCAGGAAAAGACACTTCTGGTCGCTCCTGTAGGATGTTCCGTACTTGCATACAACTATATCAAGGCTGACGGACTCGAGGCAGCTCACGGAAGAGCTCCTGCCGTTTCCACAGGTCTCAAGAGAGTTCACAAGGACAAGATCGTTATCTGCTACCAGGGAGACGGAGACCTTCTGGCTATCGGTACAGGCGAGACAATCCATGCGGCAAACAGAGGTGAGCATATCACCGTTATCTTTATCAACAACGCTATCTACGGTATGACAGGCGGACAGATGGCTCCTACCACAATGGAAGGACAGGTTACAAAGACTACTCCTTACGGAAGAAATCCTGCGGAAGTGGGCTGGCCTATCAGAGCCTGCGAAATGCTCAATACACTTGAAGCTCCTTACTACATCGAGCGCTGCAGCGTTCATGACGTAAAAAGCATCAACAAGACAAAGAAGGCCATCAGAAAGGCTATCCAGTACCAGATGGAAGACAGAGGATATTCATTTGTGGAAATCCTTTCCATGTGTCCTACAAACTGGGGTGTTGCAGCAGACAAGGCTGCCGAATGGGTAAAAGACGTGATGTGCGAATACTATCCTGTTAAACTTTTCAGGGACAAAGGAGCAGAAGCAAAATGACAAAAGAGATAATTTTTGCCGGTTTCGGCGGTCAGGGTGTAATCCTTGCCGGAAAGATTCTTTGTATCGCTGCAATGAAAGAAGATAAGTATGTTTCTCATATCCCATCCTACGGAGCTGAAATGAGAGGCGGTACAGCAAACTGCAGTGTGGTTATTGCTGATGAGGAAATCGCATCTCCTGTAGTAGAAAATCCGGACATCTGCATTGTTCTCAACAAGCCTTCCATGGACAAGTTTGTTCCTAGAATGAAGAAGGGCGGAGTTCTTATCTACAATACATCTCTTATCGATGAAAAACCTTCAAGGGATGATATTACAGTTATCGGAATCGATGCAAACAAGGTAGCTGCAGAAAACGGAAGCGAAAGAGCTGCAAACATGGTGGCACTGGGTGCTCTCGTTAAGGCTGAGCCATGGCTTTCAAAGGTGGAATCCTTCGAATATGCTCTTGATCAGGCTATTTCCGCAAGAAACAAGAAATTCAACGAAATTAACCTTAAAGTCATTAAGGCTGGTTTTGACCTAATTACAAAGGCGTAGGCTTTCTGTAGTAAGCAGTTGTTATTGCACAAAGCCGAGGAAGTAAAGCCTCGGCTTTTTTTATCTTAATACGAATATTTTTTTAATTTTTATATAAATTTGGAGGAAAAAATGAGTCAGAAAAACAAAATCGGAGCCAGAATCAAGCTTTTCAGGGAAAGCAGGAACCTTACTATTGAAGATATTGCAGAAAGATCAGGTCTTGCACTGGGCGAAGTTAAGGCAATCGAAAACGGAGATCTAATTCCGGGACTCACTCCTCTAATTAAAATTGCACGTGTTCTCTGTGTAAGTCTGGGAACCTTCCTGGACGATGTGGAAAATATCGGCCCTGTGGTAAACAGGAAGAACGAGGAAAAGGAAGTGAACAGGTTTTCCGAAAAGGAGAATGCCCAGACTTCCGATCTTAACTTCTTCTCTCTTGCACAGAACAAGACCGGACGCCATATGGAGCCGTTTGTTATCGACGTGCTTCCGGGCTCCAGCAAGGATTTCCATCTTTCAACCCATGAGGGAGAGGAATTTATCTTTGTCCTGAAGGGAAAGATCGAGGTAATCTACGGAAAAGACAAATATGAACTTTCGGCAGGAGACAGTATCTACTACGATTCAATCGTGCATCATCATCTCCATGCGGCAGAGGATGCCCCTGCAAAAATTCTGGCTGTGGTTTATACACCGGCATAAGGAGCAGACATGTTTGAAGTAACCTTGAGCGAAATGCTCAGACAGAAAACCAAGGAAAATCCCGATCAGGAATTCATGGTTTATGCAGACCGTGATCTCCGTTTTACATATGCTGAATTTGACAAAAGGGTCGATCATCTGGCCAAGGGGCTCCTGGCTATAGGGATAAAGAAGGGAGATAATGTGGGTATCTGGGCCACAAACGTGCCGGACTGGCTTACATTCCTTTTTGCCACAGCAAGAATCGGTGCCGTTTTCGTAACCGTAAACACAAATTACAAGCTCAGTGAGCTGGAATATCTGGTAAAGCAGTCTGATATTACCACACTCTGCCTTTCCAGCGGTTTCAGGGACAACGACTATGTGGAAATGGTAAGACAGCTGGTGCCTGAAGTTGATTATTACGAAAGGGGATATCTCAAATCCAAGAAATTTCCTTTCCTTAAGAATATCGTATATATCGGACAGAAGAAGCATCACGGAATGTTCTCCACACAGGAGATCATGCTTCTGGGACAGCATGTGGACGATAAGGTGCTTCAGGAGGCTGAGGCTGCCGTTGATATCCACGATGTGGTGAATATGCAGTATACATCGGGAACCACAGGCTTCCCTAAAGGGGTAATGCTTACTCATTACAATATCCTCAACAACGGATACTATATCGGAGAAAGCATGAAGTATACATCCAAGGAAAGGGTGTGTCTGCCGGTACCTCTGTTCCACTGCTTCGGTATTGTTCTCGGTGTTATGGCTATCTTTACCCACGGCGCCACACATGTAATGCTGGAACAGTTTGATCCGCTTCTGGCCCTGGCTTCCATACACAAGGAAAGGTGTACCGCCATCTACGGGGTGCCTACCATGTTCATAGCGGAACTGAACCATCCTATGTTCAAGATGTTTGACATGTCCTCTCTCAGAACAGGGATCATGGCCGGTTCCCAGTGTCCTGTGGAGCTTATGAAGAGAGTGGTCAACGAGATGAACATGAGGGATATTACCAGCGTATACGGTCTTACCGAGGCATCTCCGGGCATGACCCAGAGTACCACCCTCGATCCGGTGGAACTGAGAGTGACTACCGTAGGAAAGGAGCTTCCTTTCATCGATGTCAAGGTCCTGAATCCGGAAACCCTGGAGGAGTGTCCGCCCGAAACAGTGGGAGAGCTCTGCTGCAAGGGGTACAATATCATGAAGGGCTACTACAAGATGCCTGAAGAGACAGCAAAGGTAATAGACAAGAACGGATATCTCCATTCCGGAGACCTGGGTCTGAAAACCAAGGACGGTTACTTCAAGGTTACCGGAAGAATCAAGGATATGATTATCCGCGGCGGTGAAAACATCTATCCTATGGAAATAGAGGAATTCCTCCGTCTTATGCCTGAAATCAAGGATGTACAGGTGGCAGCCATTCCGGACGAGAGATACGGAGAGGTGGCAGGTGCTTTCATTATTCTTCATGAGGGCAAGAGCCTGACAGAGGAAAAGGTAAAGGACTTCTGCCGTCAGAAAATATCAAGATACAAGATTCCACAGTATGTATTTTTCCTGGATCACGATTTCCCTATGACAGGAAGCGGAAAGATCCAGAAATTCAAGCTCACCGAGCTGGGAGTGGAACTGCTTAAAAAAAGGGAGGCATAAATGAGTGATGAAATGAAAATGGTAGCTGAAAGACTTAAGGGGCTCAGGGAAATCATGGATGTAACACCTGAAGAAGCAGCAGAAGTATGCCGCCTCGGGGTAGAGGATTACATCAGGCTGGAAACCGGTACAGTGGATATTCCCGTAGGTGTTCTCCAGAGCATGGCCAAGAAATACAATTTCGAGCTTACCACTCTTATTTCGGGTGATGAGCCTCATATGCGCCATTATTTTGTAACAAGAAAGGGCAAGGGTCTTTCCATCGAAAGACGCCGCGATTATAAGTATCAGTCTCTGGCTTACGGTTTTGCCGACAGGAAGGCAGATCCGTTCATGGTGGTGGCGTCATCCGAAGACGCCGGTCCCATTCACTTCAACTCACATCCGGGCCAGGAGTTCAACTACATTATTGAGGGGTCCCTGAAGCTGGTTATCGACAATAAGGAACTTATTCTTGAAGAAGGGGATTCCATATATTTTGATGCCACAAAACCTCATGGAATGAAAGCTCTTAACGGCAGAGATGCCAAATTTCTGGCAATTATTTTTTAAGGATTTTATTTGCAATGTTAGTTGAAAAATTTGTAAACAGAACTGAATTCTCGTCATATGACGATTTCTATAATAATTTTGAACTTAAGGTGCCTGACAATTTCAACTTCACCTTCGATGTGATAGATGAACTTGCAGAAAAGACACCGGACGGCAGAGCCATGATATGGCTTGACGACAGAGGTGATTACAGGGAATTCACCTTTGCACAGCTCAAGGAATGCAGCGACAGGACAGCAGCTTTCTTCAGGAGCATGGGAATAGGAAAAGGGGATATGGTAATGCTTATCCTCCAGAGAAGGTATGAATGGTGGTTCTCCATGATTGCACTTCACAGGCTTGGTGCCGTATGTATTCCGGCAACCCACATGCTGACCAAGGAAGACATCGTGTTCCGTAATAACGCCGCTGAGATAAAGATGATTCTTGCGGTAAACGACGGCGATATACCATCCCACGTGGAGTCAGCTATGCCCGATTCTCCTACAGTAAAGCATCTGGTTATGGTGGGAGGAAAAAGGGATGGCTGGATAAGCTTTGAAGAGGGCTTTGAAAAGGCGGCCCCGGAGAAGTTCGAACGCGTTACCGAAAACAGCGATATCTCACTTATATATTTTACATCCGGAACCACAAACCACCCGAAAATGGTGGCTCATGATTTCCTTTATCCTCTGGGACATATCGTTACAGGTTTTTTCTGGCATAACGTAAGACCGGGCGGAATTCACCTGACCGTGGCCGACACAGGCTGGGGAAAGGCTGTCTGGGGCAAGTTCTACGGACAGTGGATAAGCGAGGGAACCGTATTCGTTTACGATTACC
>JAZNLX010000076.1:0-1743 GCA_045579325.1 Spirochaetia bacterium | reverse complement strand
AGACCGACAAGGCTACGATCCGACTTGGCCTTAGAAGTGTTCCGTCCCTCATTCTGATCATGGAGATGAAATTCTTGGCTTCCCTGACCTTGCTGCCGGTAAACCTGGCTGTTTCCCCATCCTTTTTTTCCTTGCTCAGTTTCTCGAAGTACGGGCTTACCATCAGGGACGGAATATTTTCATTGTTCAGATAGATTCTTATGCTCCCCTCTTCCTGCAGTATCCTCAGGTCGGGAATGATGTAGCCGGCAGTTTCCTTGCCGAATCCTCTTCCCGGATACGGGTTGAGCGTTTTTATTATGTCAAATATCTCCCGGGTGCGGTTTTCCGATATACCCAGTCTGCCGGCAGTTTCCTTAAAACGCCCTTTTTCCAGGTCCTCCAGGTGATTTTCGATTATAGTGCCGATTTCTGCCGGCGCCCCCGGAACAAAGGCTGCCTGTACCAGAAGGGATTCCCTATATCCCGATGTGCATGTGCCTCTGGGATCCAGCATCCTGACCAGATTCATGGCTTTTTCGGTAATATCGTGCCCCGCCTTGGTTACAGTTTCGGGATCCTCTATATGGAAGCCGTCGCTGTCCAGGTTCTGTATGAGAAGTTCTGCCGCATCTGCTATGTTCTTTTCTGTTTTCTGTGCTCTCAGCTGGAAAAGCAGGTAATCCTGCAGGGTTTCCTTTTCAGAGACAGTTTTTTCTATGATTGAACTGATTCCGCCGTCGCTGTCATCCCCGTAATATTCATCATCCGTTGTACGGACATTTTCCGGTACGGCATCTTCCATCTGACTGAAGTAGATATCGGGTGAGTCGTATTCTGCTTCCAGTGCCGGGTTGTTTTCCAGCTCCTCCTGAATGCGTGCCCGGAGCTCAGGCAAAGGGAGAGCTATCAGCTTCATCTGCTGTATCATCTGTGGGCTCAGAGTCTGTTTTTGTCCAAGTAACTGGGAATGGCTCAGATTCTGCAATAAATACTCCTGCCTATAATATACAACAGATTTTGGATTTTTGGGAAAAAAGTTTAAAAAATGAAAAAAATCCCTGAAATTCGGGAGAATGATCAAAAACTGTACAAAATAAAAAGGGTATGTTATAATGAAAGAATGAAGCAATATCTTGATCTGGTAAAATATGTTCTTGAAAACGGTGAAAGAAAGGTAAACAGGACCGGAGTTGCCACACTCAGCTGTTTTGCCGCTTTCTATAAAATAAACATTTCCGAGGGATTTCCTCTCCTGACCACCAAGAAGGTCTATTTCAATTCCATGCTCAGGGAGCTTTTCTGGTATCTTTCCGGAGAAGAGCACATAAGGAATCTCAGGGAGCACACAAAGATCTGGGATGCCTGGGCCGATGAGGAAGGGCATCTTGAAACTGCGTACGGACGCTTCTGGCGCCGTTATCCCGTACCTGCCGGGGGGCTTCCGGGCGAAAACTGGGGAGAAAAGTGGACCCGTCCCGATCCTATGACCGGGGAAAGGACCTTTGACCAGATCGGATACATAATCGATTCCCTCAAGGAGATAAAGAAGAATCCAGAGGCTGCCGCCCTGAGAAGGCTGGTATGTACCGCATGGCATCCTGCCAATGCAGCCGAAAGCAAGCTTCCCCCATGTCACTATTCATTCTGCTTCAATGTAAGCGGCAACAAGCTGAACTGCCACCTGACACAGCGTTCTGCGGATATAGCTCTGGGAGTTCCGTTCAACATAGCCTGCTATTCCCTGCTGACCATGATGATAGC
>JAZNLX010000075.1:0-5312 GCA_045579325.1 Spirochaetia bacterium | reverse complement strand
TGGAATGCATAAAGGCAGAAGGGCTGGATATCCGCGGTGCCGACGTGGAGAGTATCCTTGAAAAGGCAGAAAAGGAAATAGACAGGCTTGATGTCTGATTCTTAAGATACCAAAAAAAATCCCGGCTGTTAACCGGGATTTTTTTTTACTCTTTGTCGTATTCTATCAGGTCAGCCTTGCCCGGGTTGTTCTTGTAGCGCATTACGTTAAGCATGAAGATATTCAGCTTGTTGATAATGTTCGGAGGCAGCTGGTTTCCGTCGATCTCTATGGAAATTGACGGATACTTGTGCGCCCTGGCATACGGTGTATAAAGACCTTCGATTACACGACCGATAAGACATGCAAATGGTGAAATGTTTATAACTCCGGAATAGCCCTCTTCCATGGCTGTTGCTGCCGCTCCGCTGGAAACGGAGATTTCGGAATTGAGCTCGTAGCTTACAAACCGAAGGGCATTGTTCATGATCTTTTTCATGTCATGAGGAGAATGAGGAACAAGACCGCATCCCGAAAGGGCATCCTTGACCTCTTTTTCTCTTGCTTCCTTCCATTTTTCGGTAAGCCTGAGAGTCATAAGCTTCTTTGTATTTTCGCTGAAGACTTTCTTCATAGGAGAAAGAACGGTTCGTTCACGCTTCAGGAAATATTCCTGCACAAAGTCGGTATAGTGAATCCATTCGGCAATACCTGAAACCTTGGCGATGATTCCCTTGTCGGCACATGAACCGATAATCTCATCTACGGCGTAGTCGTCGCGTCTTACATAGATTTCTCCTACCACAAGCACCTTAGGACACTTTTCAGGATCCCTTTTCAGAGGAATCTTCTTTACCCTGTCGGAGAAAGCCTTAAGTGCCGGAATCAGATTCTTTTCATCCTGTCTTACAGCTGAAATAACATCATCCACACCCAGCTTTACTTCTTCCAGCGCCGCAGTTCTGTCTGCCGCACAGGTTCTGAGTACAGTCTGGATATCCTTCAGATAGTCTGCGGCACATACGTTCTTCCACATAACCTTGGAGAAGGAAGGTCCCAGTTCTGAATAGGAGCGGTCTGCACTGAGGGTGAAAACCACCACATTATCCAGTCTGAGATCCCTGAACAGGTTCTGGTAGTAAACATAATACTGACCTGTTCTGCACGGTCCCGTGGTAATAGGAACGAAAATCATATAGATCTTGTCCTTCTCGTATTTCTCCGAAGCAAAATACTCAAGCATTGAGCCCAGGAGCAGGAGTGACGGAACACATTCCTTTCCGGATGCATGGTTGCGGGCAAAACGGAGTGTCGTCTGAGTAGGAATCGGTACCGCCTCGGCCTGTACACCGGTGGAATTGATAGCTGCCGCTATAAGGCGGGTGGAAATATCACCCATGTTGCTGAGAAGAATCTTGACCCGCTTGTTGTTGCGGATAGGAATCTTTTCGTTTGTATGTTCGTTGAGCAGATGAACATCGTCTGTTCCGTCGTTTACGAAACGGAGTCCGTTGTCATAGCGCTCATTTTCCTTGCCGCTGAACTTGAGCCTGTATCCTTCGATAATATCAAGGAATGCCTCTACACGGGTATCCACACCGGCATCTGCGGAGTGTGAATCCAGTTCAAGCACCAGGAACGGCTTGGTTCCCATGATCCACTTGAGATAATGGAGCATGAAGGAGTCGGGAGCACATGAGAAATTGCTGACCCATGTCACGAACAGGTTCGGATTATCCTTCACATTGAATGCCGTATGCATGTCCTTCTGGCCGTAATACCAGTACATGTTAGGGAAAATCTTCTTGTTTCCGATCGGAAGAATATCAAACGGAATAACAGTATTGCCTCTGGATGTGAACTTGCGCGGAATACCGATGTTGGCCTCTTTTGCAAAGGCATTGTAAGGTCTTCCGAGAAGTGCGATTACAGGCTGCTTCTGGGTTTTTGCAAACTCAAGAGCCTCTTTTCCCAACTCGAATGCCGCATCCTGATACTCGTTCTGCTTCTTCAGTGCCGTATCAAAAGCTTCCGAAGACTCCTGAGCGGAATATCCCAGCTGATTTCCCAGTTGCAGGAAAAATTCCTTTGCCTTGTCAAGTCCTGTTCTGAAGCTTACCACAGGAGCAAGTATCTTGCCCTCCGGAATCTCCGGAAATGCCTTCTGGATATAGTACGGAAGGCTCTGTGTAATCGGACAGAAGTTTGCATGGATGTCGCTTTCATGGCTTTCCATATCCCTGAAATGAGGGAGGAAAATAAAGTCCGCTCCCTTGTCCAGAATATTCTGAACCGCACCGTGAGCTATTTCAGCAGGGAAACAGTATGTGGATTCTGTTCTGGCGGCACCGGACGGTGAAACCTCGTCGGAAAGCACAGTCTTTATACCGAGCTTGTGGAAATACCATGCATAGAACGGATAGAGTGTGTACACGGAGAAAGCCTTAGGAATACCTACCGTATACTTCCTTTTCGGTACAAAATCCTCCTCCTTCGGAGCAAAGGTATTGAACATCAGGTTGTTGCGTTCATCAACAAAGTTCCTGATCTGCTTTTCATCGATATCCTTTTTCTTGCGGGAATTGGTATATTTGGAGCATCTTCCTCCGAACATATACTTGTTTCCGTTTACGTTGAGGATACGGATAGGACACAGGTTTTCGCAGGATCTGCACTTGAACTCGCTTTCGTAGACGATTTCGGATGCTATGATACTGTCGATATCGTAGGAAGCCTTAGGAACAAGGCCTTCCTTGAATTTCTGTTTTGCCAGGAGACCTACTCCGAAGCAGCCCATGAGTTCAGGATCGGGCGGAACAAGAATTTCCTTACCAAGAAGAAGTGCGAATGCAAGAGGAATTGCCTTGTTCTTTGCAACACCGCCCTGAAGGAATATCCTGTTTCCTACAGTTCTGTTGCCGACCACTCTGTTCAGATAGTTAGAAACGATGGAAGTTACGATACCTGCAGTAATGTTTTCCTTGGTTGCACCCTGCTGGATAGCCTTCCTGATGTCTGAATTGATAAATGCAGAACAGTGTTCTCCGAACTTGAGCGGATTGTCTGCTTCCAGTGCTATATCCCCGATTTCCCATGCATGGGCGATATTGAGGTCGCCTGATGCCGATTCCTCAAGGAATGAGCCGGTACCTGCCGAACAAGCCTCGTTCATGGCATAGTCGATAGGAACCTTGTTTTTAAGAAGCACGTATTTTGCATCCTGGCCGCCGATTTCAAAAATTGTGTCAACGTCCTTGGCAAAATAGGTTGTACCTTCGGTATGTGCGATGATTTCGTTGTATACCGCAGGTGTTTCGAGAAATACTCCCAGGATTTCCCTGGAGGAGCCTGTTGTTGCAGCCAGGGAAATGGTGATCTTTCCGTCGCCGATATCTTCCCTTACCTGCTTCTTGATCTCTTCGAGACAATGCTTCAGCGCCTTTACCGGATCGCCGTGGGTACGACCGTAAAAGGAAGCTGTGATTTCATCTGTCTCCATGTCGATAAGACAGGCCTTGGTTGTTGTAGAACCACCGTCTACACCCAGAATGTACTCCTTGCCCGCAACGGTCTTGCCATGCTTTGAAGGAAAGTACGTTACCTTGGAAAGCTGAGTTTTCAAACTGTCCATGTTTGCGAAGCTTATCTTGTTTTTCGCAATCAACTTGTCGGATTCAGGCATAGGGCTTCCGTTTTCTTCAGCCAGATAAGCAGCCCCCAGAGCTTCAAAATAAGAAGCCTCGTCCGGAATAAGGAACTGGATATCCGGTGCTTTTTCACTGATAAAACGGACAATATGACGGTTTCTTGTAATTCCGCCGACAAGAATAACTTTTCCTTTGCTTATTCTTGCCTTTTTCAGAAAGTCTATGACTTTGACAGCCATAACATTGCTCAGCGAAAGTACGATGTCCTCTTTTGTAGCCTCACCTTTGTTAAGACGGTGGGTACAGTCACTTTTCATAAAAACAGAACATCTGGTTGAAAGCGGCAATACTTTGGCTGTATCCGGAACTGAGTTTACGTCGTCCAGAGTCATGTCCATTCTGGACAGCTGCTGTTTAAAGAATTCTCCTGTTCCGGAGGCACACTTGCTTCCCGAAAAATTATTGACTATCCTTCCTTCCTCGTTGAGTGTATACACAACAAGATCTTCACCACCCAGCGAAACAATAGCATCTGCTTCAAGCTTCAGCCTTTTTATGGCCTCTTCTATACACAGAGGTTCTACTGTCTTGTTTACAGAAAAGAGGAATCTTCCCTCTGTTCCTGTCGCCAGTGCCCTCGCCCCATGCTCCACGTCATGGGCTGACAGTATTTTTTCAGCTGCTTCAAGGAAATTACCCTCATGCGGAACAGTTTCTGCCCACAGGAGAGTTCCATCGGATACACAAGCCACCTTAAGGCTTGAAGAACCGATGTTGATTCCTATGCTTTGCATAAAAATACTCCTTCTTTTGAGAACATTAGTTCATTTATCTGCAATTTACTTATATTATTTTAAATAATCAAGTAAATCTCAGCCGAAATAAAGAGGTTTGGTTACAAATTCCGGTTCACTTGTGGAATTGAGACCAAGCTTCCGCAGTCCCGCCGCATCTCCGGTGGAAGGTATATGGGTCATGTGGATTTCGCACCCCGAAAGCTCCTTCAGCTTCGTAAGCGCCACGGCCGCCGCAGGATCCGATGCGGCACCTATGGAAAAGGCGATCAGCGTTTCTTCCAGATTCAGACTTACGGAAGAACTCTTGAATACATCCTTCTTGAAATCGGCAAGGGAGGTAAGGATATGGCTCGGAAGCAGATCTGTCTCGTCAGGAATACCTGCAAGTCTCTTTGCTGCAGTGAGTACGACGCTGGATGCAGCATGGAGAAGAGGTGAATTATGCCCTGTAACAACTGTTCCGTCGGGAAGCTCGAGAGCTGCCCCGCTGTAGATTCCCCTGTTTCCCTGGTTTCTTTCCCTGGCTGTCTGAGCAGCCTCTCTGGCAGGACGTACTGTCTTTCTGTCCTCCTGGGTCAATCCCATATCTTTCATAAGAAGCTCAACCCGTGTCATGGTGTCCTTGGAACAGAGTCCCACCACATGCTCACAGGCATAGCGGAAATAACGGCGGATAACTTCCTGCTGTGCGGCGCGGCGTACAATTCCGTCATCGATGATGGCAAATCCGGCCCTGTTCACTCCCATATCGGTAGGAGACTTATAAATGGATGGGGCATCGGTAATGCGCTCAATGATACGCTGGAGAAGCGGAAACGCTTCCAGGTCGCGGTTGTAGTTCACGGTCTTGAGATCGTAGGCCTCAAGATGGAAAAGGCGGATCGTAGCC
>JAZNLX010000074.1:0-7728 GCA_045579325.1 Spirochaetia bacterium | reverse complement strand
CATGGCTACGATCCGACTTGGTAAAATTCATCCCCTTTGCGGATATCCTGATCTTTTCCGCATCCAAGCACATACTCTCCGGAATATATGCTCTCCACCTTCCATTCTCCGGAAGGCTCCCCTTCAGGAACAGCATAGAGAAATACCGGCATAAGCAAAAGGGCAAGAAAAAGGAACTTCTTCAAATCATACCCCGCTGCGTACCAGGTTAAGAATAACGTCTGCAGCCCTGAGCATGGCAGGAACCGCTACCCATTCCTTGCGGCCGTGGAAATTCTGACCGCCGGTAAAGATATTAGGACACGGATGACCGAGCTCGCTGAGTCTGGCACCGTCCGTACCGCCCCTGATAAGCTTGTACCTGAAGCTGATTCCGCTTTCTGTTACAGCCTTTTCCAGCAGATCCAGGCATTCCCTGTTATCCCTGATGTATTCGTACATATTGGAATAGCTGCAGGTAATCTCAATATTTATTTCTGCTGCAGGATAGATGCTTTTCAGTGTCTCTCCCGCCTGTTCAATTATTTTTATCCTTCTTTCCATGCCGGAATTGTCAAAATCCCTGAGGATAAGGACAACCTCGCAGCTTTCTATATCCCCCTTGAAGGAGGTGACACAGAAATACCCTTCCCTGCCGTCGGTGGATTCGGGAACCTCGTGGGCAGGAAGCATGGAAATAAACCGGGAACCCAGAAGTGCGGCATTCACCATCTTTCCCCGTGCTGTACCCGGATGGATGGAAACACCCTTTATACGGACTGAAGCCCGGTACGCATTAAAGCATTCGGTCTCTATGCACCCTTCGGTATCGCCGTCTACCGTATAGAGGAAATCGGAGCTGATCTTTTTAAGGGGAAACCTGTCTGTTCCCATTCCTATTTCCTCGTCCGGAGTGATGAAAATCTCCATGGAGTTTCTCTTTACCTGAGGATGGTCCATAAGCCAGGAAACGGCAGTAACTATTTCCGCCACTCCGGCTTTGTCATCGGCACCGAGAAGTGTGGTACCGTCGGCAGTGATAATGCACTTTCCCTTATATTCCAGAAGAAGAGGAAAATCATCGGGGGAAATGACTGTCTTGTCCTTCAGCTTTATGTCACGGCCATTGTATTTCCTGTGAATGACAGGCTTTACATCTTTTCCGGAAACCTCCGGAGATGTGTCGGCATGGGCTATGAAGCCGAAAGTTTTCTGATTTTCTCCCGCATTGCCCGGAACAAAAGCCCTGAGATATCCGTTTCTGTCCACCCGGACATCCTTTACCCCAAGCTCCTTCAGTTCTGCAGCCAGCATCCTGACAAACTCCAGCTGGCCGTCGGTGGTAGGACAACGCTTTCCTCCGTTTTCCTCGCAGGATGTGGTTTCTGTCTTTACATACCTGATAAACCTTTCTGTCAGGTCCTTTTCATAATCAAGAATATCTTCATTTCTCATCTTTTTTTCCTGTTCTGCCGAGAAGGTCAAAAAATCCCTTTACAACATATCTTATTCCGAAAAACATTACCGCAAAGCTGGCAAGAACTCCCATGAAGCCGAAACGGCCGGTAAATCTTCCCAGAAGCACGGCACAGGCAAAAATAAGGATTCCCAGGACAATGCTGCCGTAACCGGATGTACCTGCCGGGGAACCCTTCTCTTTCTTCACATGACGGATATGTTTCGGGTAACTGTTAAAAAAGTAATTGAATGCACCTACAAATTCCTCGGCACTGAAGTTTTCGTAGGGATTTTTCCAATTGATCTGTTCTCCCGTGGCTCTGGCCCGGAAAAGCTCGGCATCGTACTGAGCCCTTTTGCCCGCATCGCTGAGTACTGCGTAGGCACTGCTTACCTTGCGGAACCTGTATTCAGATTCGGTATCACCGGGATTGAAATCGGGATGATATTTCATGGCCAGTTCGTGGTAGGCCTTCTTTATCTCTTCTGTCGTAGCACTGCGGTTCACCCCCAGCACATCATACAAATCTTCCATGTTCTAAAGATAACACATTTTATATAGACGATAAAAGCATTTTTATTGTAAAATACCTTAAAAGGGAAAAAAATGAATAAATCAGAAAAAATCAAAATCAATTACAGAATCTGGAACAAGCTTTCCGACAGACAGAAGGAAAAGATTTTTTCCAGAAGCGAAATCAATATAAATGAGATCCGCGAAACCGTCGAGAAGATTATCGCACGGGTAAGGAAATACAAAGACAAAGCACTGGTAGAATATGCCGCAAAATTTGACAAGGCAGACCTGACAGGACTCCCGCTGAGGGTTCAGGAGCATGAATTCGAAGAGGCTGAAAGATCACTTTCTCCGGAACTCAGGAAAGCTCTGGAATTTTCCATTGAAAACGTACGCAGGTTCCATGTGGCCAACAGACCGGAAGAACATCCTGCCATTGAGGTGTGTCCGGGAATCACAGCCCGTGAAAAGCTTACTCCGATCGAATCTGCCGGTCTTTATATTCCGAGAGGAAGAGGGAGCTTTCCTTCCATGCTCTACATGCTGGGCGTTCCTGCCGTGGAGGCCGGTGTAAAGAGAGTATGCGTGGTAACACCGCCGAATCCGGACGGAACCGTGGATGCAGCCTGCCTCTATGCCGCCAAACTGTGCGGAATAAACGAGGTATACAGGACAGGAGGAGCCCAGGCAATCGCAGCCCTGGCATACGGTACTGAATCCATAGAGCCGGTGGTAAAGGTTGTGGGACCGGGCAGTAAGTATGTAGCTGCAGCCAAGAGAATACTTTACGGAAAAATCGACGTGGGTCTTCCGGCCGGACCGTCAGAATCCATCCTCCTTGCAGATGAGACAGCAGATCCTTACCTGGCAGCCATCGACCTTATGGTGGAAGCCGAGCACGGTTCGGATTCATCTGCCCTTCTGGTGACCCCTTCAAAGCAGACTGCGGACGGGGTGCTGAAGCACCTGAAAAAACTGATTCCTGAAATTCCGGAACCGAGAAAGACATTCCTGAAGGATGTACTCGGAGGTTACGGCGGTATCATCCTTACAGAAGACATGGATGAAGCCTGCGAAATAGTAAACATGTTTGCACCGGAGCATCTTGAAATAATGACAGAAAATCCGTCCGCAACATCGGAAAAGATATACAACGCAGGAGAAATCCTTCTTGGAGCAGATACTCCGTTCTCTGCGGCAAACTATTCCACAGGACCTAATGCCGTACTTCCTACCGGCGGTACCGCAAAGACATTCTCCCCTGTTTCTATCAGGGATTTCGTAAAATTCTCTTCAGTAATCGAAGCTGACAGGAAAGGATACGATGCGGTGGCACCTCATGTGGAGACCATTGCGGATTATGAAGGATTTATAACCCATGGAAATGCATTCAAGCTCAGAAAGCTTTACAAAGCTTGAAGATGCTTTTCAGTACATAGAAAACTTTGCAAACCTTGAGCGTTCTCCTCAGCTTTCGGGCCATGAATACAAGCTTGAAAGAATGAGGGTAATGCTTGATTATTTCGACCATCCGGAAAAAGCTTTCCGGTCGGTACACATTGCCGGTTCCAAGGGAAAAGGCTCAACCACCGCCATCTGTGCGGCTATACTTGAAAATCACGGTCTGAAAACCGGTATGTTCACATCTCCTCACCTGATTTCCTATACGGAAAGGATCTCTCTTAACGGAAAACCTTTCCCCGATGAGGTCTATATCAGGGAAACAAACAGGATAAAGGAAGCCTTGGAAAAGGGAAACCTTACCGGCGGACTTGGCAATCCAACCACCTTCGAGATTCTGACACTTCTGGCTTTTCTCATCTTCAGGGAAGAAAAATGCAGCTGGGCCGTAATAGAAACCGGTCTGGGGGGAAGGCTTGACTGTACCAATCTGATAATTCCGGAGGTTTCGGTCATAACAACCATCGAGCTGGAACACTGCGATATCCTCGGAGATACATACGAGAAGATTGCCTATGAAAAAAGCGGCATCATCAAGAAAAATATTCCGGTAACAGTCCAGTCCCAGAGGGCTGAGGTAATGGCTGTCCTGAAAAGGGAGGCTGCTCTTAAAAATGCCTCTTTTTTCTGCTCCGGAGAAGAATGTGTGACAGAGGATATCGAAACAGGAAAAGAGGGCACCGTTTTCAGAGCTGTTTTTCCGGGATGGGAGCCAATGGTACTGAAAACAAATCTTACAGGAACTTTCCAGTGTGCAAACATAGTATCGGCAATTTCGGCTGTATCCTCTGTACTTGAAAACTTTGATATGGAAAAAGCAGCAGAGGCCCTTTCCAAGGTGAATCTGGAAGGGAGAATGGAGATAACAGGCTCTGAACCCCCGATAGTAATAGACGGCTCTCATACAGAGAACAGCGTGAAAAAACTCCTTGATTCCTGCATCAGTATTTTCGGAAACGAAGGAATACTCATGTTCGGAAGTGTAAAGGGAAAGAATTACAGGAAAATGGCAGATATTCTTTTCAGTCATTTTTCAAGAATCATAATCTCTGCTCCGGTGGGCTACAAGGAAACCGATACGGAAGAAATCTACAGATATGCAACCGAAAATTTCCCCGGAAAGGAAATATTTTATATAGAAGATTGCAGAAAAGGGCTTAAAAAAGCATTGGAACTGTCGGGCAAACAGATACCGGTAATTGTTACCGGCTCCTTTTACCTGGCCGGTGCGGTAAAGAAAATAATGCAGGAGAAAATGGGATAATGTCACTTAATTCGGCAGAAATCAACCTTATAATCAAGGAACTGAGCCCGGAAGGGAGCTACATACAGAAAATCATCCAGCCGGACTTCCATTCCCTTATCTTTTCGGTCTATTCATCAACAGACAGATACAATCTGCTTATATCCATGAAACCCGGCACCACCAGACTCCACCGACACCGTGGAAAAAGTGCCAAGGGGGAAAAACTGCAGCGTTTTGCCCAGTTTCTCAGATCAAGGATTCTGGGGGGAAAAATAACTGTATTCTCCCAGCCTGGAAACGACAGAATAATTAACCTTACCGTAAACAGAGGGGGAGAACTGACAACTCTCTGGATCAGGCTCTGGGGCGGAAACTCCAACATCATTGCAGTAGACAGGGACAACATTATCCTGGACAGCTACTACAGAAGACCGGCAAAAAACGAGACATCGGGAGCAAAGCTTGTTTACGAAATCAAGGAAAAGGATGCGGGTGCTTTCAGCGTAAGACCCTATCCGGAAGATACTGAATTCAACACCTTTATAGACAGATACTACACAGAACTGGAAAACAGGGAACTTGTCGCACAGCTTAAGGAACAGATCGGCATACTGACAGAAAAAGCCATATCCAGGCTGGAAATCAAGCTGGCAAGCACTGCCGCACTGCTGGAAAAATACGGAAATTTTGAACAGTTCAGGCAGTTTGGGGAGCTTATTCTCTCTAACACAAGGAAGCTGACCAGAGGGGCATCCTATCTGGAAACCGAAAACTATTACAACGAAAACGAGATTATCAGAATTCCGTTGGATACCAAGCTTTCACCGGCAGAAAACAGCGAAAAATATTTTCACAGATACAAAAAAGCCAAAAACGGACTTGAACTGCTGAAGGATGAAAAGCAGAATCTGGAGGCCAAACTCAGAGCCTTGGAGGAATCAAGACGTCAGCTGGCAGAAGAAACCGATATTTCCGTACTCAGCCAGTGGCTTGACCGGGAACGGGAGCTCCGCAGCAAGGTAGTAATAAGGCAGATACCGGGGCTGCAGTTCACATCGGGCAACTTTCCCATTTATGCAGGAAGAACAGCCAAGGAGAATGATGAGCTTCTGAGACGGCATGTCAGGGGAAACGATTACTGGCTCCATACCAGGGATTTTCCCGGAGGTTATATCTTCATAAAGACAGCCAAGGGAAAATCGGTTCCTCTGGAAACACTTCTGGATGCAGGCAATCTTGCAGTCCATTTCAGCAAGGGAAAAAACAGCAGCAGAGCCGATGTATACTATACCCAGGTAAAATATCTCAGAAGAGCCAAGGACGCCCCCCTGGGACTCGTTATCCCGACACAGGAAAAGAACCTTTCCATAACCAAGGATGAAGGAAGACTGAAACGTCTTCTGGGAGAATAAAATGACCAGAGAATCTATAGTTGAAGGAATTTTTTATCCGGCAGATAAAGAAAAGCTGGAAAACGAAATAAAAACTCTTCTTGAAGCATCGGAAACCCGGGCCGCAGCAGCATCCGGAATCCTTGTTCCACATGCAGGATACAGATATACCGGCAGAACCGCAGCAGCGGCATTCAAAGCCTGTTCCGGCTTCAGACCGGCCTGTACCGTAATTATGGCACCTGTAACCAGGGATGCTTCAGACGGTATCTTCCTTTCCGGCTACACTGAATTTGAAACACCGCTGGGAAGCATCAGAGTAAACGAAGAAGCATCATCCAGACTTCTTGCATGCAAAGGGCGTTTTGCCAAAGACGACCATATATTCACAGAAGAACACAGCATAGAGGTTCAGCTCCCTTTTATCCAATACCTTTTTCCCGAAACAGAAATTCTCCCTATCCATCTCGGACGGCAGAATGCAGGAACGGTAAGACAGCTTATAAAGGGGCTTTCGGCTCTTTTCGGCAACAGGAATGATATCCTCTACATCGTTTCGGGGAATCTCAGCAGTTATCTCCCTTTCAATGCAGCAGAGGAACAGGCAGAGAGCTTTATCAAAACAACATCTGAAAACAGCCATGAGGAAATGCTTCTCAGGCTTCAGGAAAAACATATTTTACCTTCGTGCACCGGATGTGTTACAGCTGCCATGGCAATGTGCGGAAGCAGGATATCGATTCTGGATATGGGCAACTCAGGAGAAGAGAGAACTGTTTTTTACGCTTCGGCTGTTATAGGATAAAAAAGTTCAGCAGCAGGAGAATGAAATTACGGAGGTCCAGCTTTTTCCGGGACTAATCACATGAGGACAGCTGACAACGTAAACCAGAGTGGAAATATACCTGTTTTCTGAGCTGTATATGTTCCTGTAAACAAATCTGCAGCTTTTTTCGGATCGGATTGAAACTGTTTTCTTCTTGTCCTTGAACTTTATCTCATTATCGGTTATCACCGCCTCAGGCTCCTTCCCCTGTTCGTTGACCGAAAAAGTTATGTTGAAGCTGTTGGCAAAACAGTTATCCATATCGATTCCCCCTACATTGACCACTTCGTAGGTTACTTCAGTATGATCCTTGAGAAATCTGTAGGTCTTGTTAAGCTTTGTTGCAAAGCTTGGATTCTTTCTGCGACAAGAAAGAGAAAGCTTCTTCTTTTCTCTGTCGTAGCTCTCTTCGTCAAAAACCGTCTTTTCCATGGATTCCTGGATGGATTGCTCCAGTACCTCGGCATCTCCTTCAAAATCGCAGCATGAAAGAAAATAATCGTTGAAAAGCCCCGGCTTCACGTTCTCCCGGACAAGGTTCACGTAGTTCCAGGCCGGTGTTATGCTGTCATATTCAAAAACAGATGCTCCGGTTCTTCTGATGTAGGCATTATACAGATCCCCCTGGTAGAGATACTGGTCAAAGCCCTCGAGCCTGAAATCGGTCTTGATGAGGGATGGGGTAAAAACACCCTTGGTACGGGTCAGCTTTTCAGCCTCAATGAAGCAGCCGGCCGCAAGACTGTTTACGGGATGATTAAATCTGGAAAAATGCCCCTGCCCCTGCCACATCAGTTCCAGAGCTGCCTTTTTCTTATATTTATCGCCACGGATCTGATTGATGAGTGAC
>JAZNLX010000073.1:0-6500 GCA_045579325.1 Spirochaetia bacterium | reverse complement strand
AACGGAAGCGGAAAGACCACCCTCATGAACATTATTTCCGGAATCTACTATCCTGATTCCGGAGAGATTTTCATAGACGGCAAAAAGGCGGTGATCACTTCACCTAAGGATGCCTTCGGATACAAGATCGGTATGATACATCAGCATTTCAAGCTGGTGGACGTGTTTACCGCAGCGGAAAACATTGTACTGGGACTGAAGGATTCAGGAAAATTTGATATGGCGAAGGTGTGTGAAAGAGTTCGTGAAATCAGCACCATGTACGGTTTTGATATCGATCCCGAAAAGAAGATCTATGAAATGTCGGTATCGGAAAAGCAGGCGGTGGAGATCATCAAGGTCATGTACCGCGATGCGGAAATCCTGATACTTGACGAGCCTACGGCAGTTCTCACTCCTCAGGAGACCAGAAAGCTTTTTGCAGTTCTCAAGAAGATGAGGGAATCGGGGAAGGCAATAATCATCATTACCCACAAGCTGAACGAGGTAATGGAGCTTTCCGACCGCGTGGTGGTTCTCCGGCGCGGAGAATACGTGGGCTTTATAAAAACCTCCGAGACATCGGAGGCACAGCTTGCCGACATGATGGTGGGGCAGAAGTTAAAGCTCAATATCGAGCGCCCTGAACCCAAGAATGTGAGCAAGCGGCTTGAAATAAAGAATCTGAGCTGTCTGGGGCCGGAGGGAAACAAGGTTCTGGACAACGTTAGCTTCGAAGCATATTCGGGAGAGATTCTGGGTATAGCGGGCATTTCGGGAAGCGGCCAGAAGGAGCTTCTTGAAGCAGTAGCCGGACTGCAGAAGATTACCGGCGGAACAATTCATTACCACAATCCCAAAACAGGAAAATGTGTTGACCTGGTAAACAGGACCCCTCTTCAGATCAGGGCTCTGGGAGTCCGTCTGGCATTTGTGCCGGAAGACCGTCTGGGAATGGGACTGGTAGGCAACATGAGCATCACAGACAACATCATGCTCAGAAGCTACAGCAACGGCAAAGGCTTTTTCCTGGAACGCAGGACACCTAAGAATCTTGCGGAAAAAATCATAAATCAGCTTCAGGTATCCACACCGGGTGCTTCTACACCGGTACGCCGTCTTTCAGGCGGTAATGTACAGAAGGTACTGGTGGGCCGGGAAATCGAGGCCACTCCTCCGGTTCTCATGGCTGCATACCCGGTTCGTGGACTGGATATCAATTCGGCATACAATATCTACAAGCTGCTCAACGAACAGAAGGAGCAGGGTGTGGCAGTAATATTCGTGGGAGAGGATCTGGATGTGCTTCTGGAACTCTGCGACAGGATAATGGTTCTTTCTTCCGGCTATGTTTCGGGAACGGTGGACGGCAGAACAGCCACCAAGGAAGAAATCGGTCTTCTTATGACCAAGGGACGGGAGGAAAAGCATGAAACTGCCTGAAATCCATATAAGCAAACGGAATGCAATTCCCCTGTACAAGGCTTGTCTGATCAGGCTTGCTGCCATAGTTCTTTCTCTCATAGTCTGTGCTTTTGTAATATATGCCATGACAAAGCTTAACCCGGTCGAGGTCTATAAGGCCATGTTTGACGGAAGCTTTGCCACAAAGCGCAAGTTCTGGGTTCTGCTCCAGAATACGGCGGTTCTTTTGTGTATAGCCCTGGCCGTAACGCCGGTTTTCAAGATGAAGTTCTGGAACCTCGGTGCTGAAGGACAGGTTCTTATAGGGGCGCTCGCCAGTGCAGCCCTCATGTTTTATGCCAAGGATACACTTCCGGGCTGGCTTCTTATAGTGCTTATGCTGCTGGCTTCTCTTGCGGCCGGCTGTATCTGGGGCGGAGTTCCGGGGTACTTCAAGGCCCGTTTCGGAACCAACGAAACTCTTTTTACCCTTATGATGAACTATGTGGCAATCCAGATGGTATCATTCAGCATTGCAGTATGGGTTCCCAACGGATCTTCGGTTCTGGGTATCCTGAACAGAAACACACAGTGCGGATGGATTCCTCCGATTCTCGGACAGAAATACCTGTTTAACGTGCTGGTGGTGGGAATCCTTACCGTTATCATGTATGTTTACCTTAAGTACAGCAAGCAGGGATATGAAATCTCCGTTGTGGGCGAAAGCGAGAACACTGCCCGCTATATCGGTATAGATGTAAAGAAGGTCATTCTCAGAACCTCGTGTCTCAGCGGTACATTGGCCGGACTTGCAGGCTTTATCCTTATGGCCGGTACAAACCATACTGTTTCCGCAACCATGGCAGGAGGAAACGGCTTTACGGCAGTTCTGGTATCATGGCTGGCAAAGTTCAACCCGGTGATGATGATATTCACCTCC
Organism: Spirochaetia bacterium; assembly: GCA_045579325.1. Lineage (GTDB taxonomy): Bacteria > Spirochaetota > Spirochaetia > CADAEX01 > CADAEX01 > CADAEX01. The sequence continues at coordinate 4,177 of JAZNLX010000073.1, read as the reverse complement.
ATGCTTATAGTTTTCATGCAGAGAGGAAGCGGCGAAATTGCCCAGGTATTCAGGCTCAGCAGCCATATTTCAAGCATAGCCACCGGAATTATCCTGTTTTTCATCATAGGAAGTGAATTCTTTATAAATTACCGCATTGTTGTGAAAGGAGCTGACAAATGATAGAAACCATCGGCTTTTTCATTTTTTCTTCCATAAGGCAGGGTGTTCCTCTTCTGTTCGGTGCCACCGGGGAGATAATTTCCGAAAAGGGAGGCCAGCTCAATCTCGGTATTCCGGGCATCATGTACATGGGCGGTATTTCAGGCATTATAGGGGGGTATCTCTACGAGCATTACTGTGCCGATCCGGTACCTCTTCTCTGTATACTTATTCCGTTGGTCTTTACTCTGGTGGGTAGTTGTCTCATGACTCTGATCTACAGCTTTCTTACCATTACGCTCCGGGCAAACCAGAATGTAACAGGCCTGGCACTCACCACATTCGGCGTAGGTGTGGGAAACTTCTTCGGCGGCTCACTTCTCAGCTTTTTCGGTGAATCGGGCTCCATTTCCCTCCTTACCACAGGTCAGTATTATCAGGCACATCTTCCGATTGCAGACAAGCTGGGCGTTTTCGGCTCCACATTCCTCAGTCTGGGATTCCTGGCATACATATCGGTGATAATTGCCATTCTTACAGGGTGGTTTCTCAACAAGACCAGAACCGGGCTTCATCTCCGTGCGGTGGGCGAGAACCCTGCAACAGCAGATGCGGCAGGAATCAATGTGACAAGATATAAGTATCTTTCAAGCCTTATCGGTGGAATGATTGCAGGTCTGGGCGGACTCTACTGGGTAATGGACTACACAGGAGGAACCTGGACCAACAACGGCTTCGGAGACAGAGGCTGGCTGGCCATAGCCATTGTTATCTTTGCCCTGTGGAAAGCCAAGGCAGCAATACTCTGTTCCTTTGTGTTCGGAGGACTCTATATCTGCAGTATCCTGATTCCGGGACTCAGCTCTGCTCAGAAGGAGCTCATAAACATGGCCCCTTACGTGGTTACCATCCTGGTACTTATTGTCACCAGCATAAAGAACCACCGGGAGAATCAGCCACCGGCACATCTGGGACTCAATTACTTCAGGGAAGACAGATAGCTATTTTACAATCATCATATTCTCCTTTACAGTCCTATTTTCTCATGCTAAAATAAATATATAAAAGTTCAGGATAATTATATGGCACTCATAAAATGTTACGAATGTGGAGAGGAAATATCAGATAAAGTAGAGGAAGTATTGTAAGGTTCTTTTACGACCTGCTGATTTCGGAAGGTCGTAAAACATAGACTGTTCGTTTTGCTTCAATTTTTGAGAAATAATTAAAATATTTTTCATTACAAACAAAAAAATGTTATATTTTAGAAAATAATTGTCTAGTGGGAGGAAAAAATGAAGTTTGGAAGATACAAATCAAAAAATCGTCTAACATTTAAACGAAATGTTATTGAAAAAATAGATGATGATGGTTTTTATATTAATGAAATAGCTTCACTTGGGGGGGTATTTAAAATATCAAAAGCTGATTTCTATAAATATTTTGATAATGTTGTGGCTTCTGTCAGTTGGGAAAAAGGGTTATATAATTATCCTGCTTTTCCACAATGGGCCAAAAGATTTTTATCTTCAAAAACTGATAGCAATTAACTTTTACGACCTGCTGATTTCGGAAGGTTGTAAAACAAGAAACCGCCGCATTTTGCGGCGGTAATCCATCTTATGCTGCTTTCTTTGCCTTGAAACTCTCCAAGAGTTCTTCCTGTATTCTTACTACATCTTCAAAGTCAGTTATTTTGAAGTATGTGTAAAGGCGTGTCATATCATTACTCTTTCCTTGATGCCCAATTAACGCTTCAATCTTACTGATGGTGATATTCTTGTTTACCAGTTTGCTATTTAACCAATGTCGCCAAGAATGAAAGTGAATTGTTCTCTCCTGTCTTTCCTTTTCGCTGATACCCATTATAGCAAGAGCATCATAGAAAAATTCCCTTGGTTTTCTGGCAAAATTAGGTTCCCCTTTGTCAAAAAAGAGGAAACTTCCATCATCGGGGAAAATCCCTCTAAGCATTTCATATAATCTGTTTGGAATTGGAACTTTCCTCGGTTTGCCATTTTTAGGGGGCTTTAATCCATCATAGGCGTTAAGGGTTTGAACTACATCAATATAATTTTCCTTGATGTTTTTCTCTTGTAAGGCAAGGATTTCTGAAATTCTCATTCCTGTAAGGCAAGAAACCAGATTAGCAAGATACATTTTTCGGTTGCCTTGCCAATAACTGTCTATTGTAGCCTCATTCATAAGTTCCTCAATCTCCTTGTCTTCTAAAATCCCTGTTTCATTTTTTACTGGAACAGATAGGGCATAACCATCTGTGGGTTCTGTTGAAACAATCTCGATTGCTTTCAGATAATGGAAAATCTGTTTCAAATAGGATAAATAGATATTAATCGTTCTGTTTGATATTCCACTACCCATTAGATAAGCGACCCATTCTCCGATTTTCTTTTTGGTTATCTCAGCGGCAAGCATATCCCCAAAGAAAAGCAAGATATGTTTTTGTAATACCCTTGATGTGTTATTTAATGTAGATTTGGCGTTAACCCTACCTTTATTTGCCTTTTCTTTAAGGTAAGGCGACTTCTCAGGGCCAAAGAAGTCTTTAACCAAAGTTCCAAAATAGGCTTTGTTATACTTTTGGGGTATCAACTTCCCTTCACTAAGTAACTTACAACAATAATTGACTGCCGCCGCTTTACTTGTTTGTCCTGTTGAATACTTACGCCGCTTTCCTTCACTATCCCACACATAATAAAACCAGATAACGCCATTCTTGGCATCCCTCTTTCCTTTGTTCATCCTTTTCATCTTTGTAAGGGTAAAACAATTTTTCATAGGCACTTTGCCCTCCTTTAAAAAAAATTCTGATTAAAGCGTAATAAGAGGGCAGGTTGACTGTCGATAAATCCATTGGTTAAGAATTGGTTGATAGAAGTTGAAAGAAGGTTGACTTAGTTGCCTTATGGTTTTTGTCCAACTATTTTTCTTTCAAACTGGCAAAAACTAATCTGATTTTTGTTAATTACCAACTCTCTTTGGACTGAGTAAAAAAATACTGATTTCTTTATATAGCAATAAATTAGGTTGGCTATGATAATAAATCTATAAAAGTTCAGGATAATTATATGGTACTCATAAAATGTTACGAATGTAAAAAGGAAATATCAGATGGAGCAAAGGCATGTCCGCACTGCGGAGCCCCAAATTTATATGAGGCAGCTGAACAGGGGAATGCAGATGCACAGTTTTTACTTGGTGCTTGTTATTATAAAGGCAAAGGAGTTGAACAGGATCATGCCAAGGCAGTGTACTGGTTTGAGAAAGCAGCAGAGCAGGGGTATGTTTATGCACAGTATATACTTAAATTAAAAGGATACTGATTTTTCTCACGGTTTGCTTTTATCCCTTTTTATGCTTATCTTAAATATATGGAAAACAAGAAAGCTGTTGTGGTCGGTGCTGTGGTACTGGCATTGGGAATCCTTTTTGCAGGAATTTCCCTTACATTCGGAATTAAAGCATTGAAGGCAGATCAGAGAACCGTAACCGTTCGAGGATTGTCGGAGCGGGAATTTGCTGCGGATATGGCAGCATGGCCGGTAACCTTTACCGTAAGCGGCAACGAGCTCCCTACTCTCCGTCAGGAAATCGTGACCAAGACCGGAATCATCATCGATTTTCTTAAGGCTCACGGCATCAAGGATGGGGAATACACCGTGAAGGAGCCTGCAATCACCGATATCACAGCCAATCCCTATATGGATCAGAACCAGAAGCGGTATAAATATTTTGCAAAGAACGTGATATTTGTCCGTTCATCCGATATTGCGGCTGTAAACTCTGCCTTGACCGATTCTATCAACCTGATGGACAGCGGAATTGCTCTGTCCAACGAGTACGGCAGCCAGATTGAGTACCTTTTTACAGCTCTCAATGACATAAAGCCTGAGATGATTGCCGAAGCCACCAGAAACGCACGGGAGGCAGCGGAGCAGTTTGCCCTGGATTCAGGAAGCCGGGTAGGCAAGATCAAGAAGGCGACCCAGGGGCTTTTTTCCATTGAGGATGCAGC
>JAZNLX010000072.1:0-3395 GCA_045579325.1 Spirochaetia bacterium | reverse complement strand
AGACTCAGGAACTTCAATTCCAACCTGGCAGATATGGGACGGATGTCGCTCCATATCGATTACGACAGCGGAAAGGTAATTGTCAGAAACGTTGAGGACAGCACCCCTATAGATTACGAGCTCACATACTTCAGAAAATCGGGAAGAACCGAATTCAGGACCGTGTTCGAGAAACTCCGGATTTCCGACAGCCTTACTTTCAGGAACGGATTCAGCAAATACAACAAATTTGCCGAAGGGGCAGCCAGCGGCGACTTCAACATTGTATACACCCCAAAGAATGTGGAAAAATTTGCATACTCAGGCAATATGGAGATGCTGTACAAAAATACCGATGTTGCTTACGAGCCCCTTTTCAGGACCTCTTTTACCGGTACAGACGCAACCGTAAACTTCAGCTACCTGACCCTGGAAACCGACAACGGAAACGGAGCTTATCACGGAACAGTTAACCTGGCTCATAAAACCGTGGACGGAAACCTTATTCTGGACCATTTCAATGCAGGCAGGGACATGTATGTTACCACCGAATTTGACATTTCCCACCAAGACAGCACCACACTCATGGTATCGGAAAAATTCGAAATCAACGGCTACGATTTCGGAAGCTGTACCGTCAATGCAGATACTGAAAACAGAAATGGCTCGGTGGTATTTGAAAAAGACAACCTGGAAACATTATCCTTCAGGGGAGAGATGCTGGGAAATAGGAATATAAGGGGATATGTCACCACAAATGGACTTGACAGCAGAGGAATAGAAGCAATCCTGAACAGGAACATCATTCCCGAATTTTTCTCCCTTGAACTCGATTCCGATATCTTCTTCATAACCACTGATGACAATATCTATGTTACCTGTAGGGATATATTGGTTTCAGACAGAAGCGACAGAAATAACTTTCTCAGGTTCTCAGCTGTTTCCACCCTTGATAACGCATCTATCAACGACATTTCTCTCAGCTACGGAAAAGCATCCGGAAAGGGATTCCTCAATATCACCGACATGAGAAAGGATTTTCCTCAGCTCAAGTCCATGGTTTCCGTAAACGAGATAAACTATGAATTCAGCGGCTACATGAACAAAGGGAAAAGCCTTTATCTGAAAGGGGAACCGGGACTTTCGCTTTCGGCTAATTTCAACGGAGACAGAAGCACCCTTTTCTCTCTCAGGGCAGATAACTTCCCGGTTTATATCAAGGACAGGAAATCGGTTTTCAATCTGAACGTAAACGGTGTCCTGGAAGAAGAAAAGCTTCCTATGCTCAACATCAACCGTTTCGCAGTTTCAGATCTCTTTTTCCTCAGGGGCTCCGACAACCGTATCTCTTTCAGCGGCAGCCTCAGGAACAGCAGACTTATAGTTCCTTCCTGGAGAGTCAGGGATGCATTCTCCACTGTATCGGGCACAGCGGAAGGCTCCTTCGAAGACGGCAGGAACATGGGAGGCTGGTTCAGGGGTAACGGAAATTCCGACAATGAGGAATATATCGCATACTTCAGCATAAAGGATGGAAACATCGATATCGACTCCACCGTTAAGAATGCCAGATTGGAGCGTTTTACCAAATTCCCTGCAACAGGTATCCTTTCCGGACAAGCCAGGGTTTCGGGAACACTTGAATCCCCGGTGGCAGAAATCTCGGCTGCTGTGGAAAATGGAACCGTATTCCGGGAGCCTATGAATTTCAGAACCTCCGTGCTTGTTACCGAAAACAGGTCTGAAATCAGATCCTTCAGCGGAATTTTCGGAAACGTGGATATCCTTTCCACCTTAGGTTTCATCGATTGGACAGACAGGGCTTACAATATTGATTCAAACATCATCCTCAGATCCAAGGTTGACGAAAACTCCTCTGCACCTGCCGTATTCTCCGCATCCGGAACCATCGAAGAAGAGGGCTCGTGGATTATTAACCCGGCACTTAAGAAAAACAGGGGAAAAATGCAACTTTCTTCACCTTCGGCTGTTTTAATCGGGTACAGGGAATGGGCATTTGACTATTCCAACGACGGTAACATGTTCACAATCAACGGTGGTCCTTATGAAAATTCCGTTTCGGGCAAATATTTCTCCGACGGTAACTTTGAGCTTTTCCTGAAGGCCCCTTTCTTTGTGACAGGAGACATTAAGGGTACCCTTAAAAACGGATATATGGATGCACTTGTAAATAATGCATATGCAGACCTGGGCGCTGTAGGGCAGCTCATGGGAGAATCGTATTTCAAGCCTCTTTCAGGAAATGCCATCGGAACGCTCAGGATAAACGGCAGCATAAACAATCCCGATATCTGGGGTGTAATGAATGCCGAGGATATCTATTTTGCTCTCCATTCCGTACCGGATATTCTTGGGCCATCTTCTGCCGAAGTATTCTTCCAGGGCAAGGAAATCAAACTGCAGCCTGCCAGAATCGACCTTTCTCCGGAAAACTTTGCAACCGTAAATGCGGAATTCATCCACGAGCACTGGATTCCCGATTTCTTCACTGTCAACATATCTGTATTCGGAAATCCTAAGAAAGGAACCAGAATAAGCGATACCTTTGCAGGAATCGATTTCAACGGATATGCACACGGTAACCTCACCGTATCGGGCAGCAACCAGACATACTGGGTAGACGGAGATGTGCAGGTAAACGACTGTATCATCAACCTGAGCAAGAATTTCTATGATGAACCGGTGGAAGATCCCAACGACTACATCATCAACATGAAGCTCCGCAGCGGTACCGGAGTGGAATTCTTCTGGCCTACACAGAAGCTTCCGGTTCTCAGGGCCTATGCGGACAGAAACCAGACCGTAACCATTAATCTGGACAGTTCTTCCCAGGTCTTCAACATCGATGGAAACGTGAATTTCAAGGGCGGAGATATTTTCTATTTCAGCAACAACTTCTTCATCAGGGAAGGAAACCTTTTCTTCCACGAGAACCAGGACAAGTTTGATCCGCGTATTACGGTAAATGCCGAAATGAGAACCATCAACAGGAACAACGAGAAGGTAAGGGTTCTCTTTATCCTTGACAATTCCCCTCTCAGCAATTTCCAGCCAAGAATAGAATCGGTACCGGCACTCACCCAGGCCGAGCTTTATGAGCTTCTGGGAGATACCATCATGGGAGGTGATCCGGGGGACGAGGAAAGAACCACCATGTCAACATTGGCCAACGCCAGTGCATACGGAACACAGCTTCTGGGTATCTTCAGACCTCTTGAAAGAACTGTAAAGGATATTTTCAACCTGGATCTTTTCTCCATTCAGGCACAGCTTTCTGATAAGATCTTCAACAACAGGAAAAACGAAGAGAAGAGTAATATCGACATGAAGAGGATCTCGACCACCACATACCTGAACAATATCGATATTTTCATGGGAAAATATTTCGGAAAATA
>JAZNLX010000071.1:0-2743 GCA_045579325.1 Spirochaetia bacterium | reverse complement strand
CTTGGAATTCTCCCCTATTCTGGTAAGGAACATCTTCATCTGTTCCCGGGTGGTGTTCTGGGCTTCATCCAGTATTATATAACAGTTTGAGAGACTTCGTCCACGCATGTATGCAAGGGGGGCTATTTCTATGATTCCCGCTTCCTGGAGCCTGATTACGGCCTCCGGGGAAAGGAGTGCCTCCATGGCATCGTAGAGAGGTCTGAGGTAAGGGCTGATTTTCTGTGCCAGGTCTCCCGGAAGGAATCCCAGGCTTTCCCCGGCCTCCACCACAGGTCTGGTTATGATAAGCTTGCGTACCCGTTTGTGCATGATCTCGCTGAGAGCCTTGGCCACCGCAAGATAGGTCTTTCCGGTTCCTGCCGGCCCCACTGCAAAAACAAGATCCTTTTCCTCAAGGAGGCTGAGCATCTTTATCTGATTGCGGTTTCTGGGAAAAAGCCTTCTGCTGCTGCCCGGTATGTTAAGTGAAAGATCTGCCTTTTTATCCTGAACGGAAGGATTCTCTGCTTCTGTGAAGATGGTAGTTATCATGTCGCTGTCAGGGGTTATCCCTTTTTTTGCATAATCCCTCATTTTTTCTATAACCCTGCTGAATGTTTTCTGTTTTGAGATGTCTGAGGATTCAAGAAGGATCTCGTTGCCACGGCAGTATACAGGGACACTGAGGTGTTCCTCTATGGTTCTGAGATTGCGGTCATTGCTGCCGCAGAGTTCGGGTATAAGCTGCGTGTCATCCAGGACACAGATAAATTTATCGGTCATCGCAAACCTTATCTGAATTTTACAAAGGCTTTCACCGATAGTCAAGTGGGGCAAAAACTGATGAAAATTTCAATTGCTAAAAGATGCCGTTTATTATAAATTATAGAAATCATGACAGATATCAAGAAAAGAATAAGGATAGTTCTGGTAAATCCGGACGAAAGCGGAAACATAGGTGCCGTATGCAGAAGCATGAAAACCATGGGGATCGAGAAACTGGTTATAGCGGGAGACAGGGTGCATGACAGAAGAGTCATCGAGTATATGTCTGTCCACGCATTCGATATCTACGAGAAAGCAGTTCATGTCCCTACCCTCGAAGAAGCGCTGGAGGGGGTGGTCCTTTCGGTGGGAACAAGCCGCAGAGAGGGAAAAAAGAGAAAATACAGAACTTTTCTTCCGGAAGAAATGTGCGAAAGATTCTGTCATACCCAAGAGGGAGAAAACGCTGTGGTTTTCGGAAACGAACAGCACGGCCTCACGGACAGGGAGCTTTCCCTTTGCAACGCGGTGATTGCCATTCCCACATCGGATGAATTTCCTTCCCTTAACCTTTCACATGCCGTACAGATAATCTGTTACCATATTTTCAGGGAATCCCAGAAGCTTCCGCCGGTTCATGCCTTTACCCCGGTATCGGTAAAGGAAATAGAAGAAGTATCGGAAAATCTTATAGAAAATTTCAGAAGCATCGGTTTTTTCAAGATTGACGGATCGGAAGAAATGAAGATCTTTTTCAGGGATATTTTTACCAGAGCCATGCTCTGCAAGGAAGAGGCAGCCAAGATAGACAGAATTTTTTCCAAGGTGGCCGGTATAAAGAGAAAAAATGAGAATATTACTTAAATTCATGCTCCTGCTTTTTATTTCGGCTCCGTTACTGTGGGCCGGAGACAGAGAACGGGAGAACACCTACAATTCCGCAAGAATCCATATAGAATCGGGTGTTCCCCAGAGGGCTGCCGGGATTCTGGCAAGATACGATGATGAAAAAAGCAGGAGACTCAGGTTCATTGCCGCCGTCAAGAGCGGGGACTTCCGTATAGCGGAATCTGTGTATCCCGAAAAAATAAATGACGGAGAGCTTGCCTTTTATGCCGGACGTTTTCATGAGGATAAAAAAGAATACGAAGAGGCTAAGGGGCTTTACCTTAAATTTGAAGAAAAGAATGTATTCCGTGCCATGAGCTGCTATGCCGCCGGAAGATGTGCCCTGGCAGAGGGAGATATGGAAACAGCCGAAAAATATTTCGGAACAGCCCTGAAATCCGAACGTTCATACCATGAGGCCCTTGTGCAGCTGGCTGAAATCAAGGAGATACTGGGAAAGAAACCGGAAGCACTTACCCTTTATAAACGGGCTTTGAAGGAGAGGCCCGAAAACAGGAATCTTGCAGTCAAGGTTTCGGAACTGACCAAGGAGACCAAGACTGGAACAACGGTACCGGAGCTTCTGCATACCGGCGGCTCTCCCAGACAGCAACCTGAGCTCCCGGAAGAAACCGAAAAAAGCGGGATCAATGTAAGGGCGGCCGTGGTTACAGATGTATTGACCCAATATTTTGCATCAGGGGCTGACTTTACCCTTTCATACGGCAATAAAAGCTATTCCGGCCCGGCAGAAACACAGCTTAAAGTGAGTACCAAGAAAGGTGTTCTCTACTTTCATGATATGCAGAACAAGCTTGTTTTTACAGCCATGGAAAGATGCATGCTGGATTACGGCCGGAACAGTGTACTTACTACCCTGTCCGACGGATCGAGATACCGGGGAAAAATGGAATTCCTGGTCAGAGGCGGCAAAATTACCGTTGTAAACCATGTGGACATAGATGATTACCTTTACGGTGTGGTACCGGGAGAAATCTCCCCGTCATGGCCGAAAGAGGCCCTTAAGGCACAGGCAATTGCTGCCAGGACATTTATCCTTTCCAGAATGGCGGAAAGAAAGAACAAGGATTATGACGTTACCTTTACT
>JAZNLX010000070.1:0-2215 GCA_045579325.1 Spirochaetia bacterium | reverse complement strand
GATCTCGACGATCCCCTGGGAGAGGTTCATTTCAATCCCGTACCTAATGTGGTCAGGAGATATCCGGACAGAGCCCTGTTTCTGGTAACCGTTCAGTGCGGCTCCTACTGCAGACACTGTACCAGAAGAAGAATCGTAGGTTCGGACGAGAGCATGGCAGTGGGAAAAAAGGAAATAAAAACCGCTGTGGACTATATTTCCCGTACTCCGGAAATAAGGGATGTGCTGATTTCGGGGGGAGATCCGTTTGTCCTTTCCACCGAAAAGCTTGAGGAAATAATTTCTGCCATCAGAAGCATAGAGCATGTGGAAATAATAAGAATAGGAACAAGAACCCCCGTTACCCTTCCCATGAGAATAACGGATGAGCTTGTATCCATGCTCAGGAAATACCATCCGATCTGGATAAACACCCATTTCAACCATCCCAAGGAGCTTACCCCGGAGGCAATCAGAGCCTGCGAAAAGCTGGTGGATGCGGGAATTCCGCTGGGAAACCAGAGCGTGCTGCTGAAGGGAATAAACGATTCCACACCGGTGATGAAGGAACTTCTCCTGAAGCTGGTAAAAGCCAGAATACGCCCTTATTACATACATCAGTGCGATCTGAGCGTGGGAATAAGCCATTTCAGGGTTCCCGTGGAAAAGGGAATTGAGATAATGCATGACCTGACCGGAGCAATTTCAGGTTATGCAGTTCCAAAATATGTTATTGACGCTCCCGGGGGAGGCGGTAAGGTTCCCATCAGTCACAACTATGTGATTTCCAAGGATGACAGGGAAATAGTTCTGGAAAACTATCTCGGCAAACAGTACAGGTATCCGGCAGAATGAAAATAAAAGGAATTGATATATTCGAAGCAGCCGCACTCTCCTCTGTCCCCGCTTCAGGGTACATACTCTGCGGCCACTACGGTACGGCCGGGGAATGCAGATATGAAATAGTCATATACAAAGGGCTGAATGAAATGGCCGGCAACATGGACAGGCTTGATTTTGTTTTCGGCTCCGGGAGTCTTATAACACTGGTTCCCCTTCCCGATAAAAAGCTCCGGAAAACCAGAAAGGAGTTTTCAGAGCCTTTCAGCTACACCACTCCCATTCACAGAGGAAAGAACTTTGCCTTCCTTTTTCCCGATGCACCCGGTTCGGAAGAGCTTATAGAACACTTCCTTAACAAAGAGTTGAAATACACCCGACCATGAGTTATAATTCAGTACAATGAGATATCTGTTAATCCTAGCCATGCTTTTTTCATTCTCCTGCTCGGAAAAGAAACCGGCAGAGCAGACTGTTTTTGTTCAGCCGGAACCGTACAGCAACCTGCCGGCAGCAGAAAACGGCATAATTCCGGGTGAACAGACTGATGATCCGGCCGGCAGATTCACGGATAAACTGGACGGCACCTGGATAAAAATTGACGGAAGCTCCACCTGTATAGTCAACTTCGATAAGGCGGCAAATGAAATTATCATGTATGACGGAGAGGAGAACCTTCAGGAAGTCTACAGATGCTCATCATTTTCCAAGACAAAACGTTCCGACACATTCTATATGGTAGGAACAAACGATATGATTCCTTTTATCAGGATGAACTTTACCATACAGCTTTTTTCCGACGGCAGATGCTGGATAACAGTCAAGGAATCGGGGATCAAGAATGAAAAGGTAATCTGGACAGGAAGCTATACCAGAATGACAGGTTATGACGATCCTACCCGGCTTGATGACAATTCGGGCACCATTTTACTCAGCGGACTCTACACCGGAAACAGCTTCAGCCTCAGATTTTCAGACAGCAGCTTTGAAATGGAAAAAAACGGGGAAAAAACAGTCGGAATTTATTCCGTATACCATTACAACGGACACAATATCCTTGAACTCAGATTCCGGGATAAGGAAGGAAGGGTAACAGGTACGGAATGCTACAGAATAACCTTTTCAGTGGATGAAAAGGATAATTATTACCTCGACATACTGACTCTGGAAAGAGGCTCATCAACACCGGAAGCCTTTGTTTCCTACGGAGAGGAAGAGCTGGTGCTGACAAGACAGTTTCAAAAAGAGCTTGAGTAGCCTTATGTAAGGCGGATATCAACCCCTTCGCCGGCAAGATATTTCTTGATTCCTTCTATAGTATAATCACCGTAATGGACCATGGATGCTATGAGTGCCGCATCTGCATTCCCGTGAATAAACACATCCCTGAGATGTT
>JAZNLX010000069.1:0-3428 GCA_045579325.1 Spirochaetia bacterium | reverse complement strand
GTCCGGTAATCAACTTTGCTCTTGATAAGGAAGGTTCGGATATTTTCTTCAAGCTTACATCTGCAAATGTAAACAAGACACTTTCAATCGTTCTTGATGATAACGTTAAGGCCGGAGCAACAATCCAGGAAGCCATTTCAGGCGGTCAGGTAAGAATGTCCGGACTTGACAAGCAGGAAGCACAGGATATCGCTCTCGTTCTCAGAACCGCAGCACTTCCTGTAACACTGGAGATATCAAACCAGCAGGCTGTTGGAGCTTCCCTCGGTGAAGACTCAATCAAACAGGGTGTAAATGCAATGATGCTCGGTTTTCTCCTTGTAATTATCTTTATGATCATTTACTACAAGGGTGCAGGACTTATTGCAGACTGTATGCTTCTTCTCAACTTGTTCCTCATGGTAGGAATCCTTTCGGCATTCAACCTTACCCTTACTCTTACAAGTATAGCAGGTCTTATCCTTAACATCGGTATGTCAGTGGATGCAAATGTCGTAATCTTCGAAAGAATCAAGGAAGAGTACAGACTCGGTAAGACAGCGGCAGCCGCAGTCAAGTCAGGTTTCAAGAAATCATTCTGGGCAATCATGGACTCAAACATTACAACATTCATTGTTGCAATCTTCATGTCTCAGCTCGGAACAGGTCCTATCCAGGGATTTGCATATACATTGGCTGTAGGTATTGTTACATCCATGTTCTCAGCAATATTTGTTTCAAGACTGGTATTTGATTTCTGCATTGATGTGGGCAAAATGAAAAAATTAAGCATCGGATGGGGGAAATAAGAGATGAAAAATAAAATTTACGAATTTACAAAATTCAGATATATCGCTCCTGTTACCTCTATTCTGGTTATCATTATCCTGTTTGCAATTACAGGTGTGAAAGGGGGCTTCAACCTCGGAATTGATTTCCTTTCTGGTCTCAACATGCGTGTTCAGATTGCTCCTTCAGCAGTCAAGACCGATATTTCAGATATGAGAAACGTGCTTTCTGCAGCAGGTGCAACTCAGATTCAGGTAATCGGAGATGCTTCAGAACAGGAATTCGGTATCAGAGTCAGGGAAACAGGCGAACAGACAGGCGTTGCAGTTTCCGGTAAGGTTACAGATCTTCTTGAAAAGAAATTCGGTGCCGCAAATGTGATTGTTAAGCAGTCAGAATTCTCTGGTCCAAGATTTTCTCAGGCATTGAGTCTCCAGTCAGTATCACTGATTTGTTTTTCACTTGCTCTCATGCTTGTTTATATCTGGTTCAGATTCAAGTTTGCTTACGGTATGTCATCAATTCTCGCCCTTACACATGATGCTTTGATCATGGTTGGTGTAATCGGTGCACTCCAGCTTGAAGTAGATGTAACAACCATTGCAGCTGTTCTTACAATTATCGGTTATTCCCTTAACGCTACAATCGTTATTTTCGACAGAGTTAAGGAAAACATTATTTTGCTCAAGGGAAACTCTCTTAAGCAGATTCTTAATGTAAGTATCTCACAGTCACTTTCCAGAGGTGTTATCACATCCCTGACAACATTGATTGCTGTTCTTGCGATTTACCTTTTTGGTGTAGGTGCAATCAAGAATTTCGCATTCAATCTGATAATCGGTATCTGTGTGGGAACATACTCCTCATTCTTTATCGCTCCTTCAGTCCTGTACATCTGGATGGCAAAGGTGCAGAAAATCAGATTTGAGGATGCATCTGCAGCAGTTCCTGCTGAGGAACCTGCAGAAACAAAATAATAACTGCTGTTTCAGACAATATACAATCCCGTGGTTCATCCCACGGGATTTTTTTTACTTGGCAAAAAAGTGGGTATAAATATAATTATTTTAAACGGGCCTATAGCTCAGTTGGTTAGAGCCCTCGACTCATAATCGAGTGGTCCCTGGTTCAAGTCCATGTGGGCCCAGAAATCTCCTGCTCAGCAGGAGATTTTTTTTGCTTGAGTGACTGCGGGGACAGAGCATAAGTTTGTAGGGACAGAGGAAAAGCTAAAGCCTAAATTGAAGTAAAATCCATACTTGACCTGTTATAAAATGCAGGGAGCAGAATATGGGCAGAAAAAACCGCATTATAGTAGATGGCGGAACATATCACATTTACAACAAAATCAACGAAGAAAAAATGTTGCTTGAACCTGAAAATATAAAGATTCTTTTTCTTGATGTTATTCAGGAAGCTAAAATTAGAAAAAAATTCAGATTTAAATTAAAGAATATCGTAATTATGGATAATCATATTCATTTGATGATCAAAATGGATTACGGAGAAAGCCTCTCCCGGCTTATGCAATGGATTTTTTCTGTTTTTGCTTCACGTTTTAACAGAATATTCAACCGGAAGGGGCATCTTTGGATTGACAGATTCAAAAGTAAGGTCATTGAATCTTTAAAAGCATATCAGGTTGTTTTTGAATATATAAGCAATAATCCTGTAAAAGCAGGGATGGTCAAAAATCCCGAGGATTACCATTTTGGCTATTATTATCTCAAGACAAGAGGAAACCGGAAATATCAGCTTCTTTTTCTTACTTGAAAATACAAAAAATTTTTTTTAATATCTAATTATGACAAGAACAGAGATACTTGAGAAAATATACAAAGAGTATCACAGGCCTGAATTTATTTATCCTGATCCTTTATTCCCGGTTCTGGCTTATATAAACACCGATGATAGGGAAATTGCGGCTATTATTGCGTCTTCACTTGCCTTGGGGCGTGTGGAAATGATTTTGAAAGCCGTTGATTCTGTTCTTGCTCCCCTTGGGCCACATCCTGCATTATATCTGGACACTTTATCATTGGCTGATTTAAGGGAAATATACAAAAATTTTATTTACAGATTTTTTAAAACCGATGAAATTGCAGGTTTTCTGTATGCAATTAAGACTTTGCGTGGGGACAGAGGAAGCCTTCAATCAATTTTTACATCCCGTTATACACCGGGATGTGGGGTTATTGATGGTATTACATTGCTTAGCGATGAATTTGCCAGAATCAGTAACAACAGAACAGCTATGCTTCTGCCATCTCCGGCAAAGGGAAGTGCATGCAAGCGTATAAATCTTTTCCTCAGGTGGATGGTAAGGAGTGACAATATAGATCCGGGCGGTTGGGATTATGTTTTGCCCCGGGATCTGCTGGTTCCGGTAGACACACATATGTTTGATATAGCCGGAAGGCTGAGATTCACCTCCAGGAAAGCAGCTGATTTGAAAACAGCATTGGAAATAACAGCCGGATTTTCCGAATTATCACCTGAAGACCCGGTTAAATTTGATTTTTCACTTACAAGATTGGGAATTCATCCGGATCTTGATAAGGAAATTTTTAAATATCTTAAATTATAAGGAGTTTAGACATGAAGTACATCTGTGATCTTTGCGGATACATTTATGATCCGGCTAACGGGGACGTGGACAG
>JAZNLX010000068.1:0-4315 GCA_045579325.1 Spirochaetia bacterium | reverse complement strand
ATTTCAAACATGATGGAAATGAATTCGTTACTGTCTTCATCCGATTCCCGGAAGATAAAATCTCCCTTGCTGCCGGTCCTGGCATCGTTGTCCTTTTCAAAATAGGCATTCGGGAAAGCTGTGGCCCTGATTTTGTTGAATTCGGTCTCGCAGTGCTGCTCAAGACTCTCCCCTATCATCTTGGTGGACTGTCTGGCTTTGAAGTCCCGGTAGAAATCTACCTCTTCCTGCTTCTGGCTGAGAAGAAGCCGATGGTTTTCTTCCATGGATTTTTTTTCAAGCTCAAGTTCCAGAATTTTTTTATCTTTATCGTTGGCCATATCCCTGACGGCAGTTTCCCGTTCGGCCCTGCTTTTTTCAAGCTCGTTTCTGAGCTGCTGTATTTCGGCTTCTTTTTTGTAGGCGGCTTCCTTGAGGGCGGCTTCCTGTTCCGAATTTTTGCTGTCAAGCTCGCATCTGAGGCGTGTTATCTCATTTTCCTTTTCGGCCAGGGCCTTTTCCTTTTCGGTTGCAAGGCGGGAAAACTCTTCCTGCTTTCTGGATTCAGATTCTGCAAGGGCCAGCCTGACTGCATCTTTTTCGCGTTTTTCCACTTCGCAGCAGAACTCCCGGTCCCGGATCTGCTTTACAATGGATTCATACTTTGATTCGTCAATTTCAAAAAATTCGCCGCATTTCGGACATTTTATTTCATTCATAGATTAATTATACCAATTCCTTTATTCAAAAGTAAAGAAATTATCTCTGTTAAATTCCTTTTCGTGTCGCACTCCGGTGGCAGCAATCTTCTCCTCAAAGCCCCTGAGAGCTGCAAAGGGCTGAAATATCTTGGCTCTGGAGGCAACAGGCATGGATGCTCTGCTCCGGCCGTATAGAGGAGGCCATTCCAGATCTATTATTCGGCTGTAATCCTTCATGCCCGGTGTCCTCCTATCTGGTTGTTTCGTTCCCTGGCAGTTCCCCATTTTTCAAGGCTGTGGCCTTTGATTACCGCATTCTTGCCGAATTTTTTCTTTATACCGATAAGTGTCTCCTGCAGGATCCGTTCCCTGGATGCTTCTGCCGGATCTGAGAAAAGATCGGGTTCCTCCGCCTCCCGGTAAACCACATTATCGGCGGAGATATAGATACGCCTGATATCCCGACCGGAATCCACCATATCCCGGTAAAGCTCATTCACCCGCCGGGATATCAGCGAGGGAGATGCCGTATGGCAATGGAAACTGAAACTTCTGTGAGAAGGTTTTATACCTTCAAATCCGTCGTAGCACAGGGTCAGGGTAAAGCCTGATGCCGCCAGTTTCCGTTCTATAAGCTCCATGACCATCAGTTCTGTCATTTCCTTTACTATAAGCTCAGCTTCCCGGCTGCTGTAAGCCCTGGGAAGAACCTGCCCCGAAGAGAGGGATCTGGATCTGGATTTATATTTCTTTATATCGGCTATGGTGCAGGGTTCGTAGCCCCAGGCATGATCTATGAGGATCTCGGCATCCACCCCGAAAACCCGGTACAGCATTTTTTCTCCGGCCGGAGTAAGGGATCTTTCGGCAATATCTCCCAGGGTAAACATGAAACAGCGTTCCAGCCTGGCTGCGATCCCCGGTCCTATCCGCCAGAAATCTGTAAGAGGTCTGTGATTCCAGAGTGTTCTTCTGAAGGTACCGGTATCCAGCTCGGCAATCCTGACTCCGTCGCTGTCGGCCGGTATATGCTTGGCCACTATGTCCATGGCCACCTTACACAGGAAAAGATTGGGAGCAATACCTGCCGTAGCGGTAATTCCTGTGGAGGCAAGCACATCCCTGATAACATTCCGGCAAAGTGTCCTGGCATCTGTGCCGTAGAGCTTAAGATAACAGGTGACATCTATAAATACCTCATCTATGGAATAGACATGGATATCCTCTGCGGAAAAATACCTGAGATAAACATTGTATACCCGGGATGAATATTCTATATAATAAGCCATCCTGGGAGGTGCGGTAATGTATCTGAAGCCGCATTCATGGGCCTTCTGTACCACCTGGAACAACCGGGAGCGTCCGCTTAGTCCGTAGGCCTTCAGAGGGGGTGTTATGGCAAGACAGATGGTTTTCTCCGTTCTCCCGGCATCGGCAACCACCAGATTGGTCTTAAGGGGATCAAGTCCGCGTTCCACACACTCAACACTGGCAAAGAAAGATTTCAGATCTATGGCAATATAGGTTCGTTCCCGCATGGCTTCATTCTATCACATAAAAAAGTAAATTCAAGTATTTTACTACATATTTGTTTAGTTTATTTTGCAGTAGCAAATTTTACCGATATTGGTTATTATATAAAATATGGAAGTTATTTTTTTGGGAACAGGCACATCCCACGGTATACCTGTCATCGGGTGCAGCTGCCCTGTATGCTGTTCGGATGATGCAAGAAACAACAGAACAAGGGCTTCGGTCTACGTACGGACAGAAGATGCAGATATAATAATTGACATGTCTCCTGAATTCAGGCTCCAGATGCTCAGGGAAAAGCTCTCCCATGCAGATGCGATACTGATAACCCATACCCATGCAGACCATCTCCACGGTCTGGATGACATCCGCCCCATGACAGTGAACAAGCCTGTACCTGTTTACGGCAGTCCCAATGTAATAAGCATTATCAGAAAAAGATTTGACTACATATTCAGCATAACCCAGAAGGGGGGCGGCAAGCCTCATATTGCCCTGACTCCCGTGGACAGAAAATTCAGTATCGATACAAGGTCGGGCGGAAAGCTTCAGATAATACCGGTTCCCCTGCTTCACGGCAAGCTGGAGCTTTTCGGATACAGGATAGGTGATTTTTCGTACCTGACTGACTGCAGCTATATTCCGAAATCATCCCTTAAACTGGTTGCCGGAACAAAGGTGCTGGTTATAGATGCTCTCAGATACAGGGAACATACAACCCATTTCAATATAGAACAGGCTGTGTGGGTGGCAAAGAAGATAGGGGCTGAAAAAACATATTTCACCCATATGTGCCATGATGTGGATCACAGCACACTGGCAGCCTCCCTTCCCGAAGGAATAGAGCCTGCCTACGATGGGCTGAAGATAAAAATCTGATTACATAGCCTCGAGGAAAGGAATTCCCACCAGGGCAAATCCGTTTTTCAGAACCTGAAGAACTGCCTTTGACAGGGCTACCCTTGCCTTGGCAAGTTCAGGCTCGCTCCTGAGGATCGGGTAATCGTGATAATACTTGCTGTAATGCTTTGCCAGATTGTACAGGTAAACTGCAATCAGCATAGGATTGAATTCCTTACCTGCCTGACATACTACTTTCTCGAAACTGCGGAGTTCCTTGATTATTTCCCATTCGTCATCATTTGTAACCAGAGAGAAATCGGCATCGGAGGTATCTTCAGTGTATTTTCCGATCATTGTACAGATTCTGGCACCTGTGTACTGGAGATACGGTCCTGTATTACCTGTAAAAGAAAGGGATTCTGCCGGATTGAAAACCATATCCTTGCCAGGCACTGTGGAAAGAAGGAAATAGTTGAGGGCTCCCAGAGCAATGGCTTCTGCTGCCTTGTCCACATCCTCAATTTCGTTTTCCCTTCCCTTGGCAATGATTTCATCCTTGGCCATCTTTTCAAGTTCCTCGATAAGATCGTCGGCATCCACAACCTTTCCTTCTCTTGACTTCATCTTTCCTTCAGGGAGGTTGACCATTCCGTATGAAAGATGGTGGAGATTTTCGGCCCATGAATAACCCAGCTTCTTAAGAACGTGGAAAAGGACCTTGAAATGGTACTGCTGCTCGGAGCCTACAACATAGAAGAGGCTGTCGAAAGGCCAGTCCTCGTGTCTCGCAATGGCTGTTCCGATATCCTGTGTCAGATAGAGTGATGTTCCGTCTCCTCTGAGAAGAACCTTCTTGTCCAGATTGATTTCTGCCAGGTCAACCCATACGGTGTTGTTTTCGTCCTTGTAGAAAAGCCCTTTTTCAAGCCCTTCAAGAACTGCCTTCTTTCCGGAGGAATAGGTCTGGCTTTCGTAATAGATCTTGTCGAAGGAGATTCCTGTCTTTTCGTAGGTCTGGCTGATTCCGCTTATTGTCCAGCCGTTCATGAGTTCCCAAAGCTTATGGGTCTCTTCATCTCCCTGTTCCCACTTGACCAGCATTTCACGGGCAATAGGCTCTGCCCCTTCGTCTTCCTGGGACCAGAAGTTGTATTTTACGTAATAATCACCTACAAAGTGGTCTCCCTTGATGTTTTCCGATTCAGGAGTCCTTCCTTCGCCGAATTTCTGATATGCAGCCATGGATTTGCAGATATGGA
>JAZNLX010000067.1:0-7072 GCA_045579325.1 Spirochaetia bacterium | reverse complement strand
ATAGCCTGTTCAGGAGCAAGCCATACCGGCATGGCACCTGCAAAGTTTTCGATAAGGATACCGATAAAGCGCTCCAGGGAACCGAGTACAGCCCTGTGAAGCATTACCGGATGGTGCTTGGAGTTGTCCTCTCCCACATATTCGGCATTGAGTCTTTCGCCGGACGGGAGCTGATAGTCTACCTGGATTGTACCGCACTGCCAGTGTCTGCCCAATGCATCTACCAGTGTGAACTCCAGCTTTGGACCGTAGAAAGCCCCTTCTCCCGGAGAAATCTCGTATGCAAGACCAGCTTTCTTACAAGCGTCTGCCAATGCCCCTTCTGCCCTGTCCCATGTGGCATCGTCACCTACACGGAGCTCCGGACGGGTGGAGAACTTGACAATGATCTTGTCTTCGGTAAAACCGAAATCCTTGTACATATCCTTGAGAAGATGACAGAACTTTGCAACCTCTGAAGGGATCTGCTCCTCTGTACAGAAGATATGGGCATCGTCCTGGACAAAGCCTCTTACACGCATTACGCCGTGAAGGGTTCCGGAAGGTTCGTTTCTGGTACAGCTTCCGAACTCAGCCATCCTGAGAGGAAGATCGCGGTAGCTCTTGAGCCCCTGCTTGAAAATCTCGATATGTCCCGGACAGTTCATAGGCTTGAGGGCGAAGATACGCTTTTCGCTCTCGGTGATGAACATGTTCTTCTTGTATTTTGCCCAGTGACCCGATCTTTCCCAGAGAGACTGAGGCATAACAAACGGAGTCTTTACCTCGATATAGCCGTCTTCCTTGATCTTTGCACGTACATAGTCCTCCAGAACACGGTAGATTGTCCAGCCCTTTGAGTGCCAGAAAACCTGTCCCGGATTCTCGTCATCGATATGGAAAAGGTCAAGCTCCTTGCCCAGCTTACGGTGATCTCTCTTCTCAAGCTCTTCGAGATGCTGGAGATAGAGACGGAGATCCTTAGGATTTGTAAAAGCTGTGGCATAGATACGCTGAAGCATAGGGCGTTTTTCATCCCCTCTCCAGTATGCACCTGCAATGGAAAGAAGCTTTACAGCCTGAGGATTGATTTTTCTTGTATTTTCCACATGAGGACCGCGGCAAAGGTCCGTAAATTTATCTACAGTATAAATAGAAATGATTTCATCTTCCGGAAGGTCGTTGATAAGCTCTGTCTTGTAAGGCTGATCCTTGAAAAGCTCGAGAGCCTCGGCCCTGGTAACTTCCCTGCGGATAAAATCCTGCTTCTGGTCAATGATTCCCTTCATTCTTTCTTCGATTTCAGGGAAATCATCCTTTTTCAGAGGACGAGGAAGCTCAAAATCATAATAAAAACCGTTTTCAATAGAAGGCCCGATTGCAATCTTTGCATCGGGAAACATCTGGAGCACAGCAGCTGCCATTACATGGGATGCGGAGTGCCTGATGATACTTAATTTTTCGTCTGCCATAATACTTAAAGAATAACACTATAAAATCTTTTATTCAAGCATACACTATAAAGAGTTATGACTAATACTTGCATTCCGCGCGATTAAGTTATACAATTTTTGTGAGTTTTCAGGAGGTTTTATATATGGAAAGAGAAAAATTCAGTTCCAGACTGGGATTCATACTTATATCGGCGGGATGCGCCATAGGACTTGGAAATGTCTGGAGATTTCCGTATATAGTCGGGGAGTACGGAGGAGCTGCCTTTATCCTCATATACCTTCTTTTCCTCATCATTTTCGGGCTTCCTATAATGACCATGGAGTTCTCCGTAGGAAGAGCTTCCCAGAAAAGTATTGCAAAATCATTCAGGGTACTGGAGCCTGAAGGAACCAAATGGCATCTGATGGGTGGTGTGGGAGTAATCGGAAACTACATGCTGATGATGTTCTACACCAGTGTGACAGGCTGGATGTTTGCATATCTGTTCAAATGCATAAGGGGTGAGTTTTCCGGAGCATCGGCACAGGAAATATCGGTGATGTTCGGAGCTCTCATATCCGATCCGGGCGCCATGGTAAAATATATGATTCTTACTGTTGTTTCGGGATTCCTTATCTGTTCCCTCGGACTTAAAAGAGGAGTTGAGAAGATTACCAAGTTCATGATGCTTGCCCTTCTGGGAATCATAATCCTGCTGGCAATACACGCAATTACCCTTCCAGGCTCTGCAGAAGGACTTAAATATTATCTTATTCCCGATTTTTCAAAAATTACCAACCATTCCATCGGAGAAGTGCTTTTTGCCGCCATCGGTCAGGCATTCTTCACCCTCTCCATCGGTGTGGGATCAATGGCTATCTTCGGAAGTTATATAAAGAAGGAAAAAAGACTTTTCGGAGAAACCCTCTCCATTGCGGCACTGGATACATTCGTAGCATTTACATCAGGACTTATAATCATCCCATCATGCTTTGCCTACGGGGTGAATCCGGGTGCGGGACCGGGACTTATATTTGAAACCCTTCCCCTGGTTTTTTCCAACATGCCGGGAGGACGCATCTGGGGATCGCTTTTCTTCCTGTTCCTTCTCTTTGCGGCACTTTCCACAATAGTGGCTGTATTTGAAAACATAGTTTCCTTCGGAATGGACCTGTGGGGCTGGAGCAGAAGAAAATCCTGCCTTACAAACATCTTTGCCATGATAATCCTTTCCCTGCCGGCAGCATTGGGATTCAATGTGCTTTCCTTCATCCAGCCGCTGGGACCGGGCTCCACAATCCTGGACCTGGAAGATTTTATCCTGAGCAACAACCTGCTGGTACTGGGCTCTTTGACTTATGTACTGTTCTGCGTTTCAGACAAGTACGGCTGGGGCTGGAACAATTTCATCAAGGAAGCGAACACCGGAAACGGTATTGTAATGCCTGAAAAGCTGAGATGGTACTCCAAGTACATCCTGCCGGTAATCCTGTTTATAATCTTTATACAGGGATATATTGCAAAGTTCTTCTGAAAATAAAAAAGCCGGATCTGCTCCGGCTTTTTTTATCGGGTTTCATAACGGGGATTCAAGTCCAAGGGACTGAAGTTTTTCCCTGATTCTTCTTAAATGGGAAATATTCACCACTTCTACTTTATTTAAGAGTTACAGTTGCCCAAAATTGACATATGGCTGATGATTTTTTTATTTTTTTTCTTTCCAGAGCATCATGTTGCTGTCGAAGAGGATTTCCATACGGCCGGTTTCCCTGAGCCAGGATAGATAGCTTCGTACCGTACTGCCCACCAGGACATACTGCTGTGCATTCATGGAAAGGGTATATCTGTCAAAGAGCTTTTTCAGGACAGCTTCAAAAGAGGCTGGCTCTCTGCATATTTCCAGGATGGTTTCCCCGTTCTCCAGTACATTGTCTATATTGGCCTGTGCCAAAGGAGCTATGTTATCGGTTGCCTCGGCATGGGACGGGACAAACATATCGGCTTCCATGTTCTTCAGAGTTTCCAGTGTCTCCAGATAACGCCCTACATCGTAGATAAATCCGATGCGGTATTTTTTCAGGGTTGCCTCTCCCGAAAGGGAATCTGCCAGATAGATAACCTTTTTTCCGCCATCCTCAACGGCAAATCCGGTCATGTCGAAAAAATGGCCCGGCAATGGAATTGCTGTCATCCCTTCAGGCAGTACATCTGCGGTCAAGGGCCTGACATTGCTTTCCTGTGCCAGAAGAAACTTGTGCCTGAGCTCAGAAAAAGGGTATCCGCCATAAAGAAACGAGGGCTCCAGTATAGGATGACGGGTGAAGCTGCACTCTATTCCCGGTGCATATATCTCACATCCGGTCTGCTTCTGCAGGTAGGCATTTCCGCCGATATGGTCGGCATTGGAATGGGTGTTAAATATGGCTTTCAGCTTCCACTTGTTTGCATCCAGCTGCTGCCGTACCTTTCTCCCGGCCTCCTTGTCGCTTCCGCTGTCTATAAGGCACACTTCGTTTTTAGAAAGCCTGATTATCCCTATCTTTGCAGGGCTTTCCATAAAAAGGCATCTTGGGGTCAGTTCCTTGATTTCGTACATGGCACTATCCGCAGATTATCATATCCAGAGGCTTGTCGTGGGGCTCTGCAGGTACAGCATCAACAATCTGGAAATCGTAGCAGATTCCGATTCTGGATATAGCTTCCGGAATGGATGCCAGGTATCGGTCGTAGAAACCTTTTCCCCGCCCCAGCCTGTTATTGCGGCTGTCAAAGGCCAGCCCGGGAATCAGCATCATGTCGTTTCCGGCCGGTATTGCCACCGGAGCTGAGGCCTCAGGTTCAGGGATTCCGTAACAGTCGGGTACCAGCCCTTCGGTTATGCTTTCTATAAGGTGGAAAACCAGATTTTCCCCATCGATGCGGGGAACAGCCAGCTTTTTTCCGGCTGCAAGGATTTCCGTAAGTATTGCTTCCGTATCTATTTCATCCTTCATGGAGATAAAGGCAAAAACAGTTTCCGCCCTATGCCATTGAGGCAGTTTCTTCAGCTTTTCAAGGACTGCTGCACTTTTTTCTGCAAACTTTTCCCTTTCCAGGAGTCTGAATCTGTTTTTTATCTCTTTTCTGAGTTCTTTCTTTTCCATTATTTACCAAGCTTTACTATAGTTTTTCCGAAACCGCCGTTTTCCGGGGTTGCAAACCTGAAGGATTCCACATTGCTGTTATCTTCCAGGAAATCCCTTACCCCTTTCTGGAGTATTCCTTCGCCCATACCGTGAATAACGGAAAACTCGTTCAGTCCGCAGAGAAGGGCACTATCCATCTGCCTTTCCAGCTGTGCTATGGCTTCATCCAGCCTGCAGCCTCTGATATCCAGCTCAAATTCCGGCTTCCTGTAGCTGCTGAGTACGGTTCTGGAAACCTTGTTCTTTTCCTGCCGTACTTTTCCCGGTACAAGATCCTTCTTGTCCACGGTAATACGGAGCTGTCCCACAGCCACCAGATATTTTCCTTTTTTCATCTCCCGGATAACCACTCCGTCCTGACGGCTTTCTCCCACATAGACGGGATCATCCTGCTTGTAGACAATATCCTCTTCCGCAGCCTCGGTTTTAAGGGCTTCGGCCTTCTGCTTCAGCTTCTCCTCGTTTCCGTGTATTTCTTCTATAAAATCCTTGACTCCCCTGGTCTTTTCCTTGGTTATCTCCCCTTCCCGGAGCTCCCTGACCATGTTTTCCAGCCGGCTTGATGTTTCGCTTACCAGCCTGGAATAGGAGGTGCTTTCGCTTTTCTTTATTTCATATTCCTTCTGGCGGAGCTGAAGTCCTTTAAGCTCTATTTCCCGCTTTTTCTCCCGGATCTCCTGTTCCGCCCTCTTTATTGCAGCTTCCCGGTCTGCCAGCTGCGCATGCTTTTCGCTTATCTGCTTGAGAAGCAGGTTTATGTTGATCTTCTCGCTTCCCAGATATTCCCTGGCCTTGGAGATTATATCCTCCGGCATCCCGTTCTTGCCGGCAATGTCTATACCGAAACTCTCTCCCGGTACTCCGTAAACCAGCTTGTATTCCGGGGTAAAGGTCTCAGGATCGTACTTCACCGAAATGTTTTCCGCAAAGGCATTGGCAAATGCGTAGTTCTTGATTACCGACTGGTGTGTGGTAACCAGTGCCAGAGCATTCTTTTCCGCTATCCTGTCAAAAACCGCCATGGCTATGGCAGCCCCTTCGTCAGGGTCTGTTCCTGTTCCCGGCTCGTCCAGCAGTATAAGGGACTTTCCGGTTCCTGCCTCCAGGATATGGGAAATATTTTTCATATGGGCCGAAAATGTGGAAAGGGAATCTGCTATGGATTGTCCGTCTCCGATATCGGCCAGCACGTTGTCAAAGAACGGAAGTGAGCTTCCTTCCCGGGCCGGAATTCCCAGATTGAACTGGTTCATGAGAACTATCAGCGCCGCTGTCTTAAGGGCCACTGTCTTTCCGCCGGTGTTTGGACCGCTTATAAGAAGAATATTTGTATCCTTGCCAACAATAATGTCCACCGCCACCGCTTTCTCACCCAGAAGCAGATGCTTTGCCTCATAGAGAGCCATTCCCTTTTCCGAATGCTCAGGTATGGTGCCTCCGTAGGAATCGGTAAACCTGACACGGCTGTAGTAGCTGTCGAAAAGGGCTATCTGCTGAGAAAGCCTTACAAGCCCCTCTGAAACAAAGCCCACCTTGAAGGTAAGATTGCGGAGTATCCTGAAAATCTCACGCCTGTATTCCTCTTCCAGCTCCATGAGCTGATTGTTTTTCTCCACCAGCCCTGCAGGCTCGATAAAGATGGTATTTCCCCGGAAAGAGGATGAATGGATGATTCCCTGGACCCGCCCCTTGAAGTTGGCCTTGAGAGGAAGAACTGCCCTTCCGTCCCTCATGGTTATGTTGTTTTCCTGCCAGAAGCTCCTGTATTCGGCATTCTGCAGGTATTCGTCCGCTGTTCTGGTTATGAGCCTGTTGGTGGCCGCAATCCTTTTCTTGATGGATGTAAGCTCCCGGATGCTGTCCTCTTTCAGGGCTCCGTTGGGAAGCAGGTATCTGGATATCTCGTTCCTGAGATCTATGTATTCCTCAAAATCCCCCAGGAAACGGACTGTTTCAAAGCCCTCCAGGGAAAAGAGAAAACGTCTGAGCACTGCCGCACTTTTGAGAAACACATACACCGCAGCCAGTTCCGCCGCCTCAAGTACAGCCCCCTCCTTTGCCGCCTTGACTGCATAATGGGAAATTTCGGGAAAAGAAACAGAGGGAAAGGAGGTGGCCCTGGAGAGAACCAGCTTCAGGGCGCAGAAGATATCCTGCTTTTCTCTCCAGGCCGCAAAATCGCTTTCCGGCTCCTGCCGGCTGATCAGGGCGGCCCCCCCTTCCGATACCGTATACTGTTTAAGCCCTTCCCTTACGGTTCCAAAGCCGAGTATGTCAAGAATATGTTTTTCCATATATTTCAGCCGCCTGTTCTGTCAGCTCACTGTAGGTTCTTCTGTATGCCTCAAACCTGTCGGGGTGGATTTTTCCTGCCTCGGCAGCTTCCTTTACCGCACATCCCGGCTCCGCAGTATGGGTACAGGATGAATAACTGCATTTTCCGTAACATGGGGCCAGTTCCCTGAAATGAAGAA
>JAZNLX010000066.1:0-10727 GCA_045579325.1 Spirochaetia bacterium | reverse complement strand
GCGGCGGTCAGGAAAACGGCCTGAGACCGGGAACTGAAAACACACCGGCAATACATGCCCTTTCACTGGCTCTGGAAAAAGAGATGGCCGACCTGGAAAAGAACTACGGACATGCGGCGGAAATCATGGATTCCCTTCTGGAAAACCTTGCCGGAAAAGGAGTTACCGTTATCCCTGAAAACAGAAAGCCGGGAGATGCAAACTATTCTCCGTATATTCTTTCGGTGGCCGTACTTCCCGTTCCGGCCGAAGTAATGGCAAGGGCCCTGGATGACAAAGGCTTCAGGGTAGGTACGGGTTCGGCCTGCTCCAACAGAAAAAAGGCACAGTCCAGAACACTGGAGGCCATGAAGGTATCGCCCGATGTTTCCTATTCCAGGATAAGGATTTCCATCGGAGAAACCACCACAAAGGAAGAAACAGAAGCTTTTGCGGAAGCTCTTTATAAAGAAAGCAAAATCCTCAGGCAGGTAAGAAATGGATAAGATATACATAATCAAGGTAGGAGAGATCAACCTCAAGGGGGGAAACAGAAAGCTCTTCGAAAAAAGACTTACAAACAATATTCACAGACAGCTCGGCGATATCCATGTATGCATTCACGGAAGAGCGGGGCGTTTCTATCTCCATTACGACGGAGACAGCAAGGAAGAAATGGAAAAAATCGAAAGCACACTGGAAAGGGTTTTCGGTATAGTGGCATTCTCCAAGGCTGAAATGAAAGAAAAAACCTTCGAAGCGGTAAAGGAAGCTACTGTTAAAATCGCCGACAAGCTTATGGCGGAAAACAGGTACAAGAGCTTCAAGATCAAGTCCATGAGGGCAGACAAAAGCTTTCCTATGTCTTCCTATCAGCTTTCCTGTGAACTTGGAGGAGCAATACTGGACAAATATCCGGACCTGAAAGTGGATCTCAACAATCCCGATTTTTCAATCTCTGCCGAAATCAGGGACAAGGCCTTTATCTACGGTCCTGACACAAAGGGACTCTGCGGACTCCCTACAGGCGTTGCAGGCAGAGGTATACTGCTTCTTTCGGGAGGAATCGATTCCCCGGTTGCAGGCTGGATGATGGCAAAAAGAGGACTGGCCCTGGAGGCGGCATATTTCCACACATATCCGTACACTTCGGACAAATCCCTGGACAAGGTAAAGAAGCTTGCAGAAATTCTTTCACAGTACATGCCAAGCATAAAGCTCCACGTGGTGAACTACACACCGGTACAGACCTATATTTCAGAAAACTGCAGACCTAATGAATCAACACTCCTTTCAAGGGCGGCAATGATGAAGATTTCCCATTATCTTGCTGAAAAAAGGGACTGCAACTCGCTTGTTACGGGAGAGGCTCTCAGCCAGGTTGCAAGCCAGACAGCAGAAAGCCTCAGATTTACCGGTTCCAGCACCGATTATCCTATCTTCAGGCCTCTTATAGGTATGGACAAGGAAGAAATCACAGCTATTGCAAAGAAAATAGGAACCTACGAGACATCCATTCTGCCGTACGATGACTGCTGCAGCCTTTTCGCACCGGAATTCCCTCTGACCAAGCCTGTGTTTGAAAAGATCAAGGCATCCTACGAATACCTTAAAATAGACGATCTTCTCCCGGCTGCAGTGGATTCCATAGAGACTTTTTCATTTTAATGTAAATTCCAGAGTCATTCCTTCGGTTACAGGTGTACCCGGAGGGATATTCTGTTTAACCACCCAGCCCTCGCCCGAAATCCTTATATTGAATCTTCCGTCGTTAAAAAGAGCCAGGAGATGCTTCTTGGAAGCGCCTGTAAAATCGGGAATGTAGTTACCTACGGTAAAATCACGGGACTGAATGACAAGCTCTGAATTATTGTACTGAAGCTTCATGTCCCCTTCTCTTTTGATTCCCTTGTAGGAAATAATATTGTTTATGATTTTTCCTATGGCAGGAACAGAAATTCCGGCTCCTGTGGTGACATCTGTCTTAAGCGGGGAAAAAACCACATTGTATACAATGTACTGAGGGTCGTCCGTAGGAAAGATTGCAATACAGGATGCAGTAAACTTGCTGTCTGAATATTTCTTTTCCGCTGCATCGTAAACCTGGGCAGTACCGGTCTTGGCAGAAACCCTGACACCGTCCACACCTATTCTTCTGGCTGTACCCCCGTTGGTGGCCCTTTCCATCATAAGGAGCATTTCATCGGCAACAGCAGGAGAAACCACTTCCTCGTTTACCACATCGCGGCTGTTTTCAAGGATTATGTTTCCCCTTTCATCGGTAACCTTGCTTATGACATGGGGTGCCAGCATGGTACCGTGATTGGCTATGGCAGTTGCGGCTCTGATTATCTGCATGGCATTTACGGAAATCTCCTGCCCCATGGAAATAGTAGGCTTGGATCTTCCGTTCCATCTGCTGAAATGTCTTATATCGCCCGGTTCTTCCTTAGGAACCTCTATGTTTGTCTTTTCACCGAAGCCGAACTGCTTGATCATGTAATGAAAATCCTCTTCGCTGACTGCATCGGAGGCATAGCATACGGTATTGCATGAATATTTGATAATATCTCCGGTATCGATATCGCCGTGCTTTCCGGTACACTTGATGATGACCCTTCCGTTGCTGTCCTTGTAGGTACCGTCGCAGAAGAAACGGGCATCCTTGCTTATACCCTCAGCAAGATGCATGAAGGAGCTGACCGAGAATACCTTGAATACGGAGCCCGGTTCGTAAGTATAGGCAACAGGCCGGTCTATCTTGGCCGGATCGTCGTTCTTTATTTTTGAATAACTGTTAAGGTTGATTTCAGGGAGGGAAACATAGGCCAGTATCTCTCCTGTCCTGGCATCGGCAACTATGGTTATGACACCGTCGTCAGCACCGTATTTCTCCACAATTTCCAGCGAAGCCTGATGGGCAAATTTCTGTATATTCAGATCCAGGGTAAGGTATACCTTGTTTCCGTACACGGTACGCTCGGTTACGGTAGGCTCCTCGTTTCTGGGATAGAGAAAATCTTCCATCCTGAGCTCGATTCCGGAGAGTCCCCTGGTTTCGCTGTTTTTTCCGCTGCCGTCCCTGAGCCCCACGAATCCGATAAGATGGGATGCAAGCTCTTTTTCGGGATAAATTCTGCCGTAGGCAGGTGAAATGGTAATGCCCCACAGGCCGTTTTCCTTGATTGATGTCCTGATTTTTTCGGCGGTCAGCATATCCACGGTCTGGAGAAGTATGTATTTTCTTCCGCTTTTCAGCTCTGTCATGATCTCTTCGCTGCTCATGTCCAGCAGCTCCGAAAGGCATTCTGATGTTTTCTGCGGATTCTTAATTTCCTTTACGTTGGCTGAAATTTTGAAAAGATTGGTCTGCATGGCAAGAATATTGCCGTTCCTGTCCAGAATGGGTCCTCGCTCTATTTCCACCGACGGAGAAACAGGCGCAGGGGGAGCAATCACCATAAGATAAAGATATCTTGATGTCACGCCGAGGACTGCCAGAATGGTTACGGAAAAGAACAGGAATATTTTCCAATTAATTTTCATCAAATTTATATTAACACAAATATGATTTCTTGACGATATATATAAGACTATGAAAGAATTTTTTAAGAATTACTGTTTATCAAAAATCATGAACCCAATTGTTGCGGCAGTCATGCTCCTGTCCATAGCCGGAGCCGGTTTCATACTTGCAGGCAGAAGCAACGAAAACATTTCCTGCAAAGAATTAGCTTTTCCTGAGGATTCGGTTCTTGAAAGCATTCTTATTTCTTCCCTTTCCGACAGCAGCTGTGCCGCACAGAAGGACGAGACAGAAAGTATCAGGTATGCAATCAAATCGGGCGACACACTTGATGCGATTTCCAGGAAATACAACATAAGCGTGGACACCCTGATTGTTATCAACGATATTAAGGATGCAGCCAGACTGCACCCCGGAATGATTATCAGGATTCCTATCTGATAACTATTTCTCCCTTGCTCAGGCCAACCCTGACATGGGAACCTTCCTTTATTTTTCCTTCTATGATGCCGTTAGCCAGCTTGTCCTCAAGTTCTTTCCGGATAAGCCTTCTGAGGGGACGTGCCCCGTATCTTGCATCAAATCCTTTGTCCACGAAATATTCGGCAGCATCCTTGGAAACAGAGATATAAATCTTCTTTTCTGCCAGTCTTCCGGCCAGTTCCCGGATCTGCATACCGAATATCTGTCTTGTATTTTCCCTGTTCAGGAGATCGAAGACAATAATTTCATCTATCCTGTTGAGGAATTCGGGACGGAAAAGTCTTTTAAGCTCGTTCATGGCTGCAGACTTGATGGTGGAAGAGGACTCCATTTCGGCCTCCCTTCTGAATCCCACCATGTTTCCGGATGCAAATTCCCTGGTTCCGGCATTGGAGGTCATGATAACCACCGCATTTCTGAAAGAGACCCTGTGTCCGAGATTATCCTGGATTTCTCCCTCCTCCAGCATCTGAAGCAGGATATTGAACACGTCGGGATGGGCCTTCTCTATCTCGTCGAACAGGATAACACAGTATGGCTTTCTCCTGACCTTTTCTGTCAGGAATCCCCCTTCTCCGTAGCCCACATAGCCCGGAGGAGAGCCCACAAGACGGGATACGGTATGCTTTTCCATATAATCTGACATATCAACCCTGATCAGGGCATCGGCACTGCCGAACATGAATTCCGCAAGGACCTTGGCCAGATAGGTCTTTCCCACCCCTGTAGGACCAAGGAATATAAATGAACCCAGAGGTCTTTTAGGGGTGGATATTCCTGCTCTGGAGCGCCTGATTGCAGAGGCCACCGCATTTATGGCCCCCTCCTGTCCCACTATGTAGGTATGGAGATACTCTTCTGTTTTCCGGAGCTTTACTGTTTCATCGGCAGTTATTCCCGACAGCGGTATTCCGGTCATCTCTGAAACGGTACGGTAAACCGATTCCGATCCTATAAGATTCTTGCCGGCCCGGAGAGATTTTCTCCACTCTATTTCAATCAGCTCCTTCCTGAGCTTAAGATCCTTTATCTTGTCCCTGGCAATGGCGGCAAGCTCGTATTCCTGATTGAATACATGCTCCTTCTTGTTTTCGTTCAGGGAATCTATCTTTTCGTCTATGATTCTGATTTCGTCCGGCTTCTCCACAAAGGCAATCCGTCTGTCGCTGCCCGCTTCGTCAAGAATATCTATGGACTTGTCGGGCTGCATTCTTCCGTTTATGTACCGGTCGGCCAGTGTAACGGCTGTTTCCAGGGCCTCATCGGAAAAAGTAACATTGTGGAAGTTCTCGTAGTTGGCCCTTATTCCCCTGAGAATCTCCAGAGTCATGTTCCTGTCAGGCTCCTCCACCAGAATTGTCTGGAATCTTCTTTCCAGCGCTTTATCCTTTTCTATGTTCCGGCGGTATTCATCCAGGGTTGTTGCTCCGATACACCGGAAATTTCCCCTGGCCAGAGCCGGTTTGAGAATATTGGAGGCATCCACCGCCCCTTCGCTTCCGCCGGCCCCCACTATGGTATGGATTTCGTCAATGTAGATAATGATATCGGGTGATGCCTCCACCTCACGGATAAGGTTTCTGAGACGCTCCTCGAATTCTCCCCTGAACTTGGTACCGGCCACCAACGCCGCCATGTCAAGGGTAAGGATTTTCTTGTCTGCAAACACCTCGGGAGCAAGTCCCTCGGCAATCCTGACGGCAAGACCTTCCACCACGGCTGTCTTTCCCACACCGGGTTCCCCTATAAGTACGGGATTGTTCTTTCTTCTTCTGGCAAGGACATGCATCATCCTGCCGATTTCCTTTTCCCTGCCGATAACCGGATCAAGCTCCCCGGTTGCCGCCATAAGAGTAAGATCCCTGGTAAAGGAATCCAGAAGCGGAGTTCCCGATTTTTCCTTTATATTTACCGTATCTTTCATTTATTCTCTCCGATGCCCAGTTTTTCCCTGATGAAATCGGCCCTGAGGCAGTCGATATCCGGCCTTTCGTTCCTTTCTCTCCTGCTTTCGGAAAGAAGATGATATTTCTGAATCTTGATAAAAAGTGAATTGATTACCATATCGGGAATGTCAATGAGTCCTGTTCCCGCACCCAGCTTTATATCGGAAATAAGCTCAAGGGCTTCCCAGACGGTAAGCTTCCTGCAGTACCTGAGAATTCCGTAGGCTCTCATGACCTTGTCCTCCAGATCAAGCCTTGAGCCTTCAAGAAGCCTTTTTCTGGATTCCCGCTCCATTTCCGCCACCTGTTTGAAAAGTTCGGTCATTCCCGGAAGGATTTCCATGGGATCCTTTCCTGCCGCCACCCGGTTTTCCACAATAAAGATGTTTCCTTTAGGGGTGGAATCGGATGTATCCACATATCCCTTTACAAGCATTCCGGCCTGGGCTGCAGCCGCAAAGAACTTGTCCAGCCTCTTTTCCATGGCCATACCCGGAAGGAAGAAGGTGGAGCAGGCATGAAGCCCGGTTCCGCTGTCGCTGACAGAAGAGGTCAGATAACCGTAAACCGGGTGCTCCTGGTATTCAAATACACTTCTGAGAGCCGCATCCGTCTCTGCACATCTGCCATAGGCTTTTATCAGATCAGCCCCCGGAACAAAGCATTTTATCCTTATATGATCCTCTTCGTTGAAAACCGTGAAGCAATCTCCGGAGGACTCTCCGTAAACAATATATTTTCCGGAACCTATGACAGTCTGGGGAAGGATATGATTCTTCTCTGCCATGAGCTGACGGGCCGCAAAAGAAAAATCGTCAAGACATCTCATCCTGAAGCCCGGAAGCCTGTCCATAGCCTCGGTTTCGGCCAAAGTAATGCTTCCTATGTCCTCGGAAGTAAGCCTGGATACAAATTTCCATCCTTTGAGATTTCTTGAAAGCCTGACGCTTGAATAGATAACCACATCCATATTCATACACCCAGTGCCCTTATCTTGTCCCTGAGAACGGCAGCCTCTTCGTAATCTTCTTCTGAAACCGCCTTTTCAAGCTTCTTCTCAAGAGATTTCCTGTAGTCCTCTTCTGAAATGATCTCCCGAACAGGATTCCTTCTTGCTCTTGCGGAAACCGGAGTTACCGATCCCGGAGCAAGGAATGAGGAAATATAATCGGAAAAGCTGTCGTAACATCTGCTGCATCCCACGTTTGAGCTTTTCTTGACTTCGGACAAGGTGGTGCTGCAGAAAGGACAGGCTACATTCAGATCGGGATCTTCCCTGTCCCCTTTTTTCTTTATGTTTCTGAGACGGTCCAGAAGAGCGGCAATGTTAACCGGATTGTTTTTTCCCATCTCGAAACCGTTTTCCCGGGCACACTTTTCACACAGATTAAGAGCAACATCCTCATTGCCCACAACCTGCCTTATATGCATAATGGCGTTGTTATCGCCGCAATTATCACAAATCAAACGAATAACCCCTTTTTATTCTTTAATATTAATGTAACACGAAATTGTTGTCTGTGAGAATAAATTTTTCGGAAAGTCCCGAAGTTATGAAAATTTCCCGGTTCCGGGTAATGAAAACCGCTTCCGTTCCGGGAAGGGATTCTGCCAAGGCAAGCCCTTTTTCGGTTCCCATGGCAAACAGGGATGTGGAAAGAGCATCTCCGTCCGCTGAATTCCCGGTAATGACAGCAACACCCGCAAGGGAATTTTCCACCGGGAATCCTGTTTCCGGATCAAGAATGTGGTGGTAGTGCTTTCCTTCATGCTCCAGAAAGCGCTCGTAGATGCCGGATGTGACCAGGGAACCCTCTGCAAGCTCAACTATCCCAAGATATTTTCCCCGTTTTTCAAAGGGATCCTGGATACCGATGCGGAAATCGCTTCCGTCCGGCTTGCTGCCGAAAACCACGATATTGCCCCCCAGGTCAATGATACCGCCGGAAACCTTGTTTTCTTCAAGATATTCCCGGACCCGGTCGGCAATGTATCCTTTGGCTATTCCCCCCAGGTCCACTCCCATTCCTTCCTGCTGCAGGAAAGCGGTTCCCCGATCGCGGTCCAGTACAAGCCGGCTGCTGTCCACAAGAGAAAGTACCTTTTCCAAGTCATCGGCGGAAGGAACAGCCCCCTTTTCGGTGCCTATGCCCCAGAGATCCACCAGAGGGGCAACTGTAATGTCAAACCTGTTTCCCGAAAGCTTTCCGTATTTTTCCGAAAGTTCAAGCAGATACATGACTTCGGGAGAAACCCGTACGGCGGAAATGCCGCTCTGACTGTTAAGCCTTCCGACATCGCTTTCGGGAATATTCCTGCTTATGAGCTTTTCGTAATGCTCTATCAAAGAAAAGGCCCCGGACAAAAGCTTGTCGCCGTTCCCTTCGTAAACGGTAACGGAACAGACAGTGCCCAGGGCTATGCCGGTCGAACGGGCCGGTACGTCAGATTTTCCGGAGCAGCCCAGAAAAAGAAAAACTGCAAGAATGACAGCAATATATTTTTTCATGGCTGCTTTCCGGTCTATAAATCAGAGATCCTTCTCGGAAACTGCAACAAAAGAGCTTTCCCTGATGATTTCAAGTCCTTTTTCTACGTTTTCTACCTTGAATACAACAATTGCCTTGCCATCCTTTCTGGCCAGTGAAGCATAGATATATTCGATGTTTACGTTGTTGTCCTTGAAAAGCTTCATGATTCTGTAGAGTCCGCCCGGTGTATCTTCTACCTCGATACCGAGAACCTTGGTAACTCTTGTAGTAAAGTTGTTTTCTTCGAGAATCATGGATGCTTTCTCGTAATTGTCCACCACAATCCTGAGGATACCGAAATCGGCTGTATCGGCAATCATTGCCGCCCTGAGATTGATTCCTCCGTCTGAAAGGGTCTTTGCAACCTCTGCCAGTCTTCCTGATTTGTTTTCCAGGAAAATAGAAATCTGATTAATAGTCATGGGACCTCCTTAAATTACTCTCTTGTCGATAATTCTCTTTGCCTTGCCCTCGAACCTGGTGATGGACTTAGGCTCCACAAGCTTGATCTTGGCATAGATTCCGAGCTTTGACTTGACTGCAGAAGAAAGATAGCTCTTAAGCTCTTCCAGCTTCTTGGTTTCGTCAAAGAATGTCTTTTCGTCAATTTCAACCTGAATTTCCAGCTCATCGAGATGGTTTTCTCCCCTTGTAAGAACGATGAGGTAGTTAGGGGTAAGACCCGGAATCTGCATGAGAAGCTGTTCAATCTGGGATGGGAATACATTTACACCCTTGATGATAAGCATGTCGTCGATACGTCCCAGGAGACGGTGCATCTTGACGGTTGTTCTTCCGCAGGCACATTTTTCCCTGTAGAGATATGTGATATCCCTTGTCCTGTATCTGATGATAGGTGTTCCCCCCTTGCGGAGTGTGGTGATTACAAGCTCACCCTTTTCGCCGTACGGAAGAACCTCTCCTGTTTCAGGATTGATGATTTCAGGATAGAAAAGATCTTCGGAAACATGGAGTCCGCTCTGGCACTCACATTCACCTGCAACACCCGGACCTGCGATTTCTGTAAGCCCGTATATGTCGATGGCCTTGATTCCCAGCTTGGCCTCAATTTCCTTTCTTGTATTGTCGCTCCATGGTTCGGCACCGAAAATACCGATACGGAGATTTATATCCTTGCCCGGCTCTATTCCCTTGTTCTTAAGCACTTCTGCAATATAGAGTGCATAGGACGGAGTACAGGTAAGAACTGTTGATTTAAAATCCTTAAGGTAATTGATCTGGCGTTCCGTATTTCCGGATGAAATAGGAATAACTGTGGCTCCTATTCTTTGTCCGCCGTAATGAATACCGAGACCTCCCGTAAAGAGACCGTAGCCGTATGCATCCTGAACTATGTCGTTCTCATCTGCACCTGCCATGGAAAGAACACGGGCAACACCTTCGCCCCAGTCCCTGATATCACCTTCGGTATAGGCATTTACAACAGGGATACCTGTCGTACCCGACGACGCGTGAACCTCTACTATGTCTTTCATAGGACATGCAAGGAGACCGAAAGGGTATGTTTCCCTGAGATCTGCCTTTGTGGTAAAAGGGAGAAGCCTGATATCCTCGAGTGTCTTGATGTCTTCGGGCTTTACACCTGCTTCATCAAACCTCTGCTTATAGAAAGGTACGTTTTCATAAACCTTCTTTACAAGCTTTTTAAGATCCTCCAGCTGATTCCGCTGTCGTTCTTCCAGCTGCATTGTTTCTGCAACTTCATTAAAAATCATTAATAACTCCTTATGGAGAAAATTCTATAACTTTTTGTTGTTTTATAAAAGATATATTGGAAATATTTTTATATACATGATATATTTAGGTTATGGTTGCCTTCAGCAAGAGAAATATTATCGTGGTTTTCTCAAATTTCCTTTCGGGAGCGTTTCTCATCTGCTTTCTGGGCCTTCTCTTCGTCCTTTCCAAGGACCTGCCCCAGACATTCCTGGAGCTGCTGATAGCACCCAATATCCTTATCCCCACCATCTCCATCATATACTCGGTCCTTTCGGTATATTTCATACGAAAGTTCTTTCTTAAGCATACAAGGGCAGAGATTTTCTTCTTCCTACTTTTTCTTCTGACAATCAATTTTGACGGAATCAGATCCGTGGTGTTTATTTTTGAACAGCTGGACAAACCGGTGGCCTATTCCATGCTCCTGACACGGGTAGCCTATTTCGGAAAGATACTGGGAATTTTTTCTCTCCTTTCCTTTGCCCTCATGTCAAACGACAGCGAATACAAAAGTCGGATCGT
>JAZNLX010000065.1:0-9231 GCA_045579325.1 Spirochaetia bacterium | reverse complement strand
GGTTCTGTCCGCAAGGGTCCAAAGCTCCCGTTTTCCCCTGTTGATTCCTATCCAGAGTACCGAACCTTCGGCTCTTCTGAATACCCCCGGTGCAGAGGGAGAAAGAAAAAAAGGCCTGAAGGATGAGGCGCTTTTTTCAAGAGCTCGGCAGATGGGTCTGATTCCCTCAGGCTCCACCTCTCCGAAAAATTTAAGGGTAATGTGATAGTTGTTTCTGGAAGAAAAATTTCCCGACAGGGCAGTTTCCCTGAAACGACACCTGTATTCGTGAATCCTGTCCAGGGAACTCTCATCAAAAAGAACAGCGGCAAAAAGTCTCATGTCAGAACTTGAAATTAAAGCCCATTACAGGAACAAGCCTCTTTCCGTCAAGGCGCTCCTCGGCAAGCGGTGCTGCCATATAGAGTGTTACAGCCATGGAATCCATGAAGGAACCCAGGATACCCACACCTGCTGAGCAGAGGAAGTTTCCGTCCGCACCGTTGAGAATATCATAATATCCCATATCGAAGAATGCTATGGAGCTGAACCTGATAAAGGTTTTCTCATGGAGAAACTCAAGGGGAATCTTTTTCATCAGAAGACGGAATTCGCTCCTGTTGGCCACCTTGAATTCCGCATCGTAGCGGTAATTTTCATAACCTCTCACCAGACCTCCGAGAGATGCGGTAGGGGCCAGGGATGTCATGTTGTTTCTGGCATAAAGGGAAACATGGTCTCCGGTAATGTAGTCGGCCAAAGTGGAATTTCCGAAATAGATACAGGAAAACATGTTTTCCTCATCAAATTCGGTCACAGGAATAAAGAACTTGAAGTTAAATGAATATTTAAAGAAATCGGCCTTTCCGACTACATCGTTGAAAAAAGCTTCAGGGGCATATTCAAAGCTTGCATTGGAAAAGAAGCCCTGTCTCATGCCGCTTTCCTTGTCCTTCAGCACGCTGTCCACGGCTAATTCCGCAATAAATGAATTCTGAAGTATCCCGTTTTTGTCGGGGCGGATGGAATCAAAGATTATCTGATCAGGGCTCTGTTCGTGATACCACTCCCGGACTCCCTTGTAATATGCTGTCAGGTAAACCAGATCGGTAGCTTTTCTCGGGTCGTCCACCAGTCCCTGGGAAAAACCGCAGCCCCAGTTCAGGTTGTAGGCCCAGTAGTTTATGTCATCGTAATCCGATACCTCTTCATCCCTGTTGTTATCCTCATAATCGCGGAAATAACCCCTCTGGCTGGCACGTCCGCCCAAAAGAAGCCAGAAAATTGTATCCCGGTCCTCCAGCAGCGAATAGCCTCTGTATCCTGTTGCGGTATTTATACCCCAGGGCTTGAGGCTGGACATGATCACAAGATTGTCAGTCCTGAATGAAGCTGCTGCTCCATTTCCGGCAACCAGAGTTATAAGTATAAATAAAAGAATCAGCTTTTTCATGAGAGTATCTTTTTCAGTGCCTCAAAGAAAAGGACGTTTTCCCGGTGCCGGCCTATTGTGACCCTGATGCATGTAGGGAAGCCGTAACCTGCAGCCGGCCTTACTATGATTCCGTGTTCGAGAAGCCTGTCTGTAACAGATCTGCATTCCCGACCCACATCTATAAGGATATAGTTTGTGTGACTTTCGAAATACCGGAGCCCCATCCTGTCCAGCTCTTCGTAATAGAAGGCCTTTTCACGGGCTGTATCCTGTACGGTCTCGTTATAGAAATCCTCATCCAGAAGCGCTTCCGCAGCCAGATTTTCGGCAATTATCGACAAGTCGAAAGGGGGCTTGATTCTGGAAATAAGGGAAATGATTTCCGGATCCCCCACTCCGTATCCGATTCTTACGCCGGCCAATCCGTATACCTTGGAGAAAGTCCTGAGAACAAACAGGTTTCTCATTCCCCCTGTTATGAGCTTTACGGAATTGATATTCTTTTTACTGTCTGTAAAATCAATATATGCCTCATCAAGGAAAACAAAGATGTTTTCAGGAACCTTCCTGAGAAAAGCCAGAAGCTCTTCCGGCTCCAGACAGAGACCTGTAGGGTTGTTCGGATTGCAGATATATATGATCTTGGTTTTCGGTGTGATCCTGGAATAGATATCGTCAAGGTCAATACGGTTATCCTTCATCGGAGAAAAAACCGGTACGGCGTGCATTATCCTTGTAATTATCTCGTATACCGCAAATGTCACCTCAGGAATGATTGCCTCATCCCCCGGATTGAGCACTGCCATGCCCATGTTGTAGATAATACCGTCTCCGCCGTTGCTGAGAGTTATGTTATCAGGGCTGCATCCCAGTTTTTCTGCAAAGATACCGAGAAGTTCGCTGTTATGTATTTCAGGGTAGATATGAAGTGAATCGGCCAGTGTCAGATATTTTTCCCTGGCTTTCCGAGATGCACCCCGAGGATTCTCATTGGAGGCCATCTTGTAAACTTCGTCAAGCTTTATTTCCTGCAGTGCCTGTTTTACCGACTTTCCCGGCACATAGGGTTTTATGGGAATAATCCCCTTGTTTGCAAGTTCTAAAAAGTCCATTGATTTTCCCATTCTGATCAAATGTTATTTAAGTAATTCAGGAAGTCCCAAAATGATGCTTTTAAGTTTCTTGTTCTTTACCATTCCTGCAGCTTCCTGCACCGAATGCCATTCCCTGAAACGGAGCATGTCTTCCGGCCATCTGTCCAGAACCTCGGTCACCTCCATGGCAAACACCTTGATCCTGCACTTGCCGCCCCATTTGCGGATGGAAAATTTTCCCGCATAAGGCTTTCTTATGACACCTCTGATTCCGGCCTCTTCGTAGGCCTCCCCCGCTGCGGTGTCGGAAGAAGAATACTGCGAATCAACAAGTCCCTTGGGAATTCCCCATTTATTCTTTTTCTTGTTGGTGATGATGAGAATTTCTAAGCTGTCTCCCTTCCTGCGGTAAGGCAGTACACCGGCCTGCAGATAAAGGGCACTGTTGATTTCAGTCTGTTCTTTCATAGTTCAAAGATATACACAAAATAACAAAAAGACAATGTTATCGTATCATAAATAAAACGGGCAGTCCTCTACGGAACTGCCAAGAAATTTCAATATATCTGTTTCAGATGAAATCAGAGAGCTGCAACCTGTTCCTTCATTTTTCCATGAGCAACAGCAGCCTTGCAGTTCTTACAGATCTTTACTTTCTTTGAATTTGCTTCAAAATCATAAACTGCCTTGATTCCTGTTCTCTTGCAGATAGGACATTCACCTCTTCCGTTTTTTGGAAGCTCTCTCAATCCTGTACCTCTGTGTGCTTTTGACATTATAAACTCCTTCTTTTCTCATTCTACATTAAATCGCACTTTTTTGTCTACACATAAGTGTGCTAAAAAGTGAAGTATACTTGACCAAACCGGGCTGTAAGCTTAAATTAAATAATATGAAATCTAATAATAAAGGGCGCTCCCTTATCATATTCCTCATCTCTGCCGCCGCACTCTGTGCCGTTATCTGCGGAGGGCTTCTGGGTACCCTTTATGCCATGAACCGGAATGTACACAACATAGGGCTCATTTCGGAATTCAAGCCTGCCATTCCATCCACCCTTCTGGACATAAACGGAGAGGTAATCACCGAATTCTTTTCCGATGAAAAAAGAGATATCATTCCTGTGGACGAACTTCCGAAGGAGCTTATCTATTCAATCATAACCAGGGAAGACAAGGATTTCTTCAATCATAAGGGTTTCAGCTTCAAGGGAACCTTCCGTGCAGCCGTGAATATCCTTGCGGGACGCTATGTTTCGGGAGGAAGTACAATAACCCAGCAGGTGGCGGGAACCAACTACTCCGACAGATCCGAAAAGACAATCAAAAGAAAGCTGGTGGAGCTCTGGTGGGCATTCCAGCTGGAGGAAAACAAGACCAAGAACGAAATATTGGAAATGTATCTTAACGAATCCTATTTCGGTCACAATACATACGGCGTGGAGGCCGCATCCCAGTTCTACTTCAAGCATCCGGCCAGAAACCTTACGCTGGCAGAATCAGCCATCCTGGTTATACAGCTGGCAAACCCGTCCCGTTACTCCCCTATAAGGAATCCCAACAGGGCAAAAATCATACAGCAGGAAGTACTGAATCAGGTGGTGGCATCGGGACTGGCATCCAGGGAAGAGGCAGATCTTTCCTTTGAACAGTACTGGAACAATATCTACGACCCTCTCAGATCCACCAGCGAAACCGCATATCTCGTAAAGAATGACAAGGCTCCTTATTTCAGCGAATATGTAAGACAGGAGCTTGAAGACATGCTCTACGGCAAGATGGACTACCTCAGGGACGGACTTGTGATCCACTCCACACTGGATCTCGGATACCAGAGAGTTGCCGACAAGCACATGCAGGAAGGAATCTACTCATTCAACAGAAAATACAGGGAAAGCAGCGGAAGCAGGCTTGAATATGTGGAAAAGGAATTTGTTCCCATCATCGAAGCCCTTTCTCTTGTTTATGATATAGACTCCATCAAGACATCGGGCGTACAGCAGAAAAAGAATGCCAACAAGGTTTTCAAGGAGGAAATAACCCCTATCCTGAACACGGTTTCCCTTCTTTTCGGCTCTGATGAACTCAGGTTCATTTCAAACATATCCTATTCCAAAACCTCGGCAGAACAGCACAAGACCACCATTGAAGGGGCACTTGTCATGCTGGAGAACGAGACAGGTCACATAAAGGCCATGGTGGGGGGAAGCGATTTCAAGACCAAGAAGCTCAACAGAGCCACCCAGTCCAAGGTAATGCCGGGCTCCTCCTTCAAGCCGCTTTACTATTCGGCCGCAATATCCTCCGGAAAGGTCACCCCGGCAACCATGCTCTATGACAAACCTATGGTATTCTGGAATGATGACGGAACACCGTATACACCTCTTAACTTCCTCGGGGAGTGGCAGGGAACCGTAACTATCCGTCAGGCCCTTTCACAGTCAATGAACGTACCTTCCATACAGGTACTGGATATGGTGGGCTTTGATGCAGCCATCAACAGAGCCTCCAGACTTCTGGGCATCACCGACCCGGCACAGATAGAAAGAACCTTCCCGAGAAAATACCCTCTGGGTCTGGGTATTATAGGAATTGCCCCTATCCAGATGGCAAAGGCTTTCTCTACCTTTGCAAACCAGGGAAAGGAAGTCACCCCTATCGGAATAAGATATATCGAGGACAGAAACGGAAGAATCCTCTTTGAGCCTGAAAAGGATCTGCGTATTGCACAGAACGAAAAAGGAGACCGCATGCAGATACTCTCTCCTCAGGCAGCATACATCATGGTGGATCTGCTGAAGAGCACCGTACAGGAAGGAACCCTGGCCAACAGAAGAAGAGCCGTGGGAGGATTTCCTATGCCGTTTGCCGGCAAGACAGGAACCACACAGAACTGGTCCGATGCATGGACTGTAGGCTTCTCCCCTTACCTGACCACAGCAGTCTGGTTCGGCTTTGACATGCCGGGCAATTCCCTGGGACTCAACCAGACAGGAGCCACAGCCGCAGGTCCGGTATGGGCAAAGGTAATGAAGGAAGTCCATGTGAACAACTCCAAGAAACTTCCTCCTAAGGATTTTGACAGGCCTGCCACCGGAGTAACCGAAGTCAATGTATGCTCAAAATCGGGACAGATTCCTACTGCCGACTGCAAGGAAGGTTTCAAGAAGGAAATATTTATTTCCGGAACAGAGCCTAAGGGTTTCTGTACTTACCACAGATTTGAAAAAGAGAGAAACAACGAGCTTCTGGAGCGTCTGGAAAGAAATCTTCGTGATAAATTTTAATTTTTTGCTGGAAAGCAGGAAAATTTCAAGTTATACTTAAAGTAAATAAAAATTATAAGGGGGGTAAGCTGTGCAGGTCAGAATAAAAGACATTATAGTAAAAGAAAGAGCCCGCGGACATGAAGGCGATCTTGAATCTCTCATGAAAAGCATGGAAAAGCACGGACAGCTCAACCCTATCATCATCAATTCAAAAAAACAGCTTATTGCAGGATACAGAAGACTTACCGCAGCAAAAAAACTTGGCTGGGAAAAGATAAATGCCACAGTTCTTGAAATCACCGATAAGGCAGACATGCTTGCAATCGAGATTGACGAAAACGTACAGAGGCTGGAATTTGAATCCCTGGATCTTGAAAAAGCCTACAACAAACTGGAACGGCTCAGGAAAAAAAATATATTTGTAAGGTTCTGGTTGTGGCTGAAAAAAACATTTTTGTTAATATTTAAAAAAAATAAAAATAAAAATTGACAATATAAACATTACATAGTAGAATTTAATTGTCAAGTTACTATGTTTTTGACATTCATTTTCATTTTGTGTGTAAATCCGGGTCTCTCAGACTTGGATTGGTACAGCTTTCTGTGGCACATCAGTACCCCTTATACTATTCATAGAGAGCTGTATCTTTTTTTTTGCCCAAATGCTTTCAGGTGAGTCAAATCAGAAATTTATAAAAATAATCAGTTCAGGTTCTCGGAGCTGTTCTTTCGTCTATAGCCCGGTTATTCTTGAACACGGAAAAATAGACCTCAGCTTTCCCTGTCTTGTTGCTGGAAGCTTTTCCTATTTCGGTTCCGGGATAAACAGAATCCCCCTTCTTTACGGAGGTATTGTCGTTTCCGCCGTAGATGTATACATATCCCTCTTTATTTTCAACAAAGACCACACGTCCCATATCACGGTAGTCACCCTCGTGAATTACTGTGCCGCTGGATACGGAATGGATCGAAGAGCCGTTTTTCGTGGAAATCTTTGTTC
This sequence comes from Spirochaetia bacterium, assembly GCA_045579325.1. Taxonomy (GTDB): domain Bacteria; phylum Spirochaetota; class Spirochaetia; order CADAEX01; family CADAEX01; genus CADAEX01. The sequence goes on along the minus strand of JAZNLX010000065.1, from coordinate 2,455 downwards.
CTTTGAGCTTACCTGACAGTTTGGTTATGGTTCCGTCGGCAGGCCAGAAGAAAGGGGCGTTTTCATCTATTTTGGGTACAACCTTAGATGCAGGCTGTGTTGTTTTTTCGGTACGTACGGCAACGGTTTCCCCCGGAATGGTAAGCTTTTGTCCTACATAGAGCTTTTCTCCGTTACTCATATTGTTGGCATTTCTCAGATTGCTTACAGAAACACCGTATTCCTGGGAAATTCCCCAGAGGGTATCCCCTTTTTTTACCACATGGGTCGAGGAAGCTTTGGGAGTACTGCCGGATGCGGAAACAACAAGCTTTGTCCCCTTTGCAACCTTGTTAGGGTCCTTTATGTTATTAAGTCTTCTGATTTCTTTTACTGTGGTTCCGTACTTGTAGGCAATATCACCCAATGTATCGCCCGATTTTACCGTATAAACAGAGGTTTTCGCCTTTGGCTGTGAAGCGGCAGGTTTGGCGGTGGTTTCCTTGACAGGAATCATCACCCTTGTCCCCTTGTAAATCTTATCGGGATTCTTGAATTTATTGATTTTGAGTATATCGTTTACGGTAACTCCGTATTTCTTGGCAACACCGGAAAGGGTTTCTCCGTTCTTCATATAATGGTTGACTGTGGCTGCCGATGCAGCTGTAACTGTAAAAATAAAGCATGTCAGGAACAGTAATTTTCTAAGCATAATAAAACCCTATAAAAATTATCGTCATAAAGTTTTTAATACTTTACTTCAAATTTGACAATCAGGGGCTGTTTGTTTATAATAGTCAGTGCAATTATATAATGTACACTTAGAAGGAGTGATTTCATATGAGTAAGATGAACAGGGAGTTTTCTCTTGAGATTGCCAGAATCACAGAGGAAGCAGCTCTTGCAAGTGCCCGCTGGTGGGGCAAGGGGGATAAGATTGCGGCCGACGGAGCAGCAACAGAAGCAATGCGGGCAATGTTTGACACCGTCCATGTTCAGGGTACCGTTGTAATCGGCGAAGGGGAAATGGATGAAGCCCCTATGCTTTATATCGGTGAAAAAGTAGGATGCTGGGATGAGGATGACTATCCGGTAGACATTGCTGTGGATCCGCTGGAGGGAACCAACCTTGTGGCCAAAGGAATGCCGGGTGCAATCACCACTCTGGCCATGGCACCTAAAGGGACTCTTCTTTACGCTCCGGATATGTATATGGATAAAATTGCAGCCGGTCCTAAATGTAAAGGAAATGTTCATCTTGATGCATCGGTAACAAATAACATCAAGGCATGTGCAGAAGCACTGGACAAGAAAATCAGCGATATTACAGTAGTTGTAATGGACCGCGAAAGACATAAGAAAATCATCAAGGAAATCAGGGAATGCGGAGCCAGAATCAAGCTTATTTCAGACGGCGATGTATCTCCTGCAGTTTCTGCAGGCTTCCCGGGAAGCGGTATTGACATGATGATCGGAATCGGAGGAGCACCGGAAGGTGTACTTGCTGCTGCAGCTCTCAAGGCTATCGGCGGAGAATTCCAGGGCAGACTCTATCCTATGAACGACAAGGAAAAGGACAGAGCAACCAAGATGCTCGGAGGGGACCCGTTCAGACTCCTTACAATCGATGACATCATCAAGACAGACGACGTTATGTTTGCCGCAACAGGTGTTACAGACGGGGAACTTCTCAGCGGAGTAAGATTCGAAGGTAACAACATCGCAATTACAAAGACAATCATTCTCAGAGGTTCTACAGGAACTGTCAGATTCATCGAGGCAGAACACAGGCTGGATCTTAAAAGCGACAAGATCAAGCAGATTATCATGCAGGAAAAATGAGGATAAATAAATGAGCGAATGTGTACGCCCTACATGGGATGATTATTTCCTTGAAGTAATGGAAGCAATTTCAAAAAGAGCTACCTGCGACAGAGGCAAGAGCGGATGCGTTATTGCCAAGGATAACCAGATCCTGGTTACAGGTTATGTAGGAGCTCCTGCCGGACTTCCCCACTGCGACGAGGAAGGGCATCTTATGAAGCAGATGATCCATGAGGACGGACACATTACCATGCACTGCGTGAGAACCGTTCATGCAGAGCAGAATGCAATATGTCAGGCAGCAAAGAAGGGTATCGCCATAGAAGGGGCTACCCTTTACTGCCGTATGACACCGTGCCGTACCTGTGCCATGCTGCTTATAAACTGCGGTATAAAAAGAATCATGTGCCAGAAACGGTATCATGTGGCAGAGGAATCCGAGGCAATGTTCCGGATTGCCGGCATTGCCCTGGAATACAAAGATACTGATACAGTAAAATATACCAACCAGTAATTATTCTTCTTCTGTCTTGAGAACAGCGAGGAATGCGCTCTGTGGCAGTTCTACATTGCCGATAGTCTTCATGCGCTTCTTTCCCTCTTTCTGTTTTTCCAGAAGCTTTCTCTTTCTTGAAATATCACCACCGTAACA
>JAZNLX010000064.1:0-9469 GCA_045579325.1 Spirochaetia bacterium | reverse complement strand
ATCTTATGGGTTTCCTCATTGGTGTATGTTATCCAGCAGGGGAGTTTTGGTCTGGAAACCTTTTCTCCGAAGAAGGAGAACTGAAGCATCTCCTCATCGCCGTCCTGCCGCTCCATTTTTCCGTAATCCAGGGAATCTCTCCTGACCCTGGCAGGGGTTCCCGTCTTCATGCGCCCCACATCGAAACCGAGCCTGCGGAGACTGAGCCCCAGTCCCTCAGCGGCAGGTTCGCCCAGACGGCCCGAAATCTTGGAATATTTACCGATAAAGATACGCCCCTCCATGAAGGTTCCCGTGGTAAGGACTACCGTCCGGGCGGTGAAACGCATGTTTCTTTCGGTTATGACCCCTTCCACGGAGCGACCGTCGGAAGAGATTATGAAATCGGTTACCGTATCCTGGAACAGATGCAGGTTCTTCTGAGTTTCGAGGGTACGCTTGGCCAGTGCGCTGTATGCAAACTTGTCCGCCTGGGCTCTGGGAGCCTGTACCGCCGGTCCCCTGCTCCGGTTAAGGATACGGAACTGTATCATGGTGCGGTCTATGAGATGGGCCATCTCGCCCCCAAGGGCATCTATTTCCCTGACAATATTTCCCTTGGACAAGCCCCCTACCGCAGGGTTACATGAAAGCTTGCCGATGGTATCGATGTTCTGGGTTATGAAAAGTGTATTGAAATCAAGCCGTGCAAGAGCAAGTCCGGCTTCGATTCCGGCATGCCCTCCGCCAATTACTATTGCATCAAAATCCATTTTATTTTCCTACGCAGAATTTAGAAAACATATTTTCAAGTATGTCGGCAGTGGTGATTTCCCCGGTAATCTCCCCCAAGGCAGAAATCGCATCGCCAAGATCCACGGTCACCACATCCAGCGGCATTCCCGCAGCCATTCCCAGTCTGACCTGCCCCAGTGAATCCAGAGCCCTTTCCAGAAGCTCCTTCTGGCGCTGGGAATCTATGACAGCCTCTTCGGTTCCGATTCCCTGTCCGGCAGTTGCCTTGTCGGAAATGCACTTTTCCAGGATATCGAATCCTGCACCGGTGGCGGCGCTTACGGGAATGAATCCTTCGGGAACAGGTGCCAGTGAAATATCGGTCTTGTTCCAGACCGGAATACAGTCGTGATTTTTTATAAAGTCAAGATCCTCGTCATCCGCCCCCAGGACAGCATCTACCAGATAGAGAATGATATCCGAGCTTTCGATTATCTTACCGCTGCGGCGGATTCCCTCTGCCTCGATGGGATCTTCGGATATCCTGAGTCCGGCGGTATCTATAAGAACGGCAGGAATTCCGCATACCTCGGCAGACGCCTCGATGTAATCCCTGGTTGTACCTCTGAAATCAGAAACAATAGACCGGTCTTCCTTGAGAAAAAGATTGAAAAGGGCCGATTTTCCGGCATTGGTCTTACCGGCAAGGGCAATCCTGATTCCCTCACTGTAAAGCTTTCCGACCCGGTAGGTGGACAGAAGCCGGCTGAGTATACCGGTCGCCTCCTCCAGCTTCTCTTCGTCAAAGCCGGCTGTGGGATCTGCTTCATCCTCCGCATAATCCAGCTGGACTGAAAGGGCAGCCATGATATCGGTCAGAAGATGCTTTGCTTTGTCAACGGAATCGGAGACCGTACCCGAAAGGCGGCTTAATGCAAGGGCCTGGGCCTGACGGCTTCCGGCTGTTATGATCTCGTGGACAGCCTCGGCTTCCGTAAGATTGAGCTTTCCGTTAAGAAAACCGCGCAGGGTAAACTCTCCCGGCTGGGCATTCCTGAAACCGTTTTTCCGGAGCAACGCAAGAACTGCCTTTATACCCGGAAGGCTTCCGTGACAGAATATCTCCACCATATCCTCGCCGGTGTAGCTTTTAGGGGCCCGGTAAATTCCCAGGACAACCTCATCCACAGGCTCGCAGCCGTCCATAAGTTTTCCGTAAGTCATGGAATACCCTTCAAGCGTATCGGGTTTTCTTTTACCGGAAAAGATTTCCGAAATCCTTTCTACAGCCCCTTTTCCCGATGTACGGATAACGGCAAGGGCACTTTCACCCCAAGGAGTGGAAAGAGCAGCAATGAGATCTTCTGTATCGTAACCTTGAATCATAATATAAAATCATAACTTAAAAAAAATTATTAGACAATAGTCAGTCCTGTTCAAGGAACAATTTCCTCCCAGATGGAATCCATTCCCGAAACGGCAGGAACATCCCTGGTTATCTCGAAAGGAATCCTGTTTTCCCTCACAGCCTGCCTGAGAAAGATATTGAGAGCTGTGGTCATGTTCATCCCCAGGTCATTGAACAGCGCTTCAGCCTGTTTTTTCAGCAAAATATCAGTTTTGAAGTTAATATTTGTTGTTATCATATATATGATGTAAAACTTTATGCGCACAATGTCAACATAGTTTTAAAATATTCAACTTTTTTCTTCTATATTAACATGTTTTATGCTATACTTGTTCCATGAGTCGGTTCATTCCCGTAGCAACAGTTAAGAAAGATGATGACGGAAAACGGTGCGACAAGCTCTTCAGACTGATTTTCCCGGAAATGCCTCTGAGCAGCCTTCACAAGGAGATAAGGAACGGCAATATCAGAGTAAACGGAAAGAAGGTAAAGCAGGATGATCATCTCTGCGAAGGGGATACCGTGGAAGCATCCAGATTTCTCTCACAGTTTGCAAGGGAAAGAAAAAAGGAGCATAAGGGACCGGGGCTCAACAAGGAGAGCTTCCGGAAAAGAGTGGTTTTCGAGGATGACTCCATCATAGTCATATGCAAGCGCAAAGGGGAACTGGTGCATCAGGCCGGAGGAGAAAAGAACTTCTCCACACTGGACCGGCTGGTCAGGCAGTATCTGGACTATGACGAAAGCTCTTCCATATCATTTGCACCGGGACCTCTTCACAGACTGGACCGGAATACCTCGGGAATCATAGCTTTCGGCAAGACGGCGGAAGGGGCCAGGAAATTCTCGGTGCTTCTGCAGGGGCGGGAAGTGAGGAAATGTTACATTGCCCTTATGGAAGGGACCCTGAAGCAGGAGGCTCATTGGCACGACAGGATTGTCAGAAATGAGGAAAAGAATATTTCGGTTGTATATCCCCTTTCCCACAGGGAGGGAGATGAGGCAGTAACAGATGCATATCCGATACTCTGTTCCGGAGGCAGGACTCTGGCCATGGTGGAAATCGGCACAGGTCGCACCCACCAGATAAGAGCGCAGGCTTCACGGCACGGATTTCCCCTTACGGGAGATGTGAAATACAGAGGGGGAAGGAATCAGGCCGGCTACTATCTTCATTCAGCAGGAATAGCGGCAGAGGAAAATATCTTTACCGCCGCACCCGACAGCAGCTTTGTATCCGAAACGGCAGAGCTTATGAGATGCAGTCCCTCTGAAGTAAAAAAAGCAATAAATGACATTTTGTCTTTATTTGCTGAAAAATATACTGTATAATATAATTATGAAATTGCCTTATTTTATCAGAAAATTATTCGGAATCAAGGTTTACGCCCTGGTGGGCAGAAGCGGAACCGGAAAGAGCTTCCGTGCCAGGCTGGTGGCGGAAAAGAACGGAATCGAGCTTATCATTGATGACGGACTTCTGATAAAGAATGACAGCATAATCGCCGGAAAATCGGCAAAAAGCGAAAAGGTCTATCTTACAGCCATCAAGACCGCCCTCTTTGACACCGTGGAGCACAGGACAGAAGTAAGGGACAAGCTTCAGGAGGAGCAGTTCAGCAAGATACTCCTTCTCGGAACCTCGGAGGCCATGGTACAGAAGATAGCCAAGAGACTTCATCTTCCCAAGCCTTTCAAGATCATCAAGATAGAAGACATTGTCACCCAGGAAGAAATAGAGACAGCCCTGAAGGAGAGAGCTTCCGGCAAGCATGTCATTCCCATTCCTACAGTGGAGGTGGAAAAGGATTACGGCGACATAATCTCGGGCTATATCAACGAAACCATACAGAAGGGAATGTTTCTTTTCAAGAAGGATAAAAAAATCGAAAAAACCGTGGTGCAGCCAAGCTTTGCCCAGACCAAGGGAAAGGTCACAATTGCCAAGGCGGCCCTCATTCAGATGCTTATCCACTGTGCCGACGAATTTGATTCATCCATAGAGATACAGAAAATCAAGATAGGAATAGACAGCGCCGGCGCCTATAAAATAAAGCTCTTTATCAAGGCCTCATACAAGACACAGCTTTCGGGCAATTTCCATAATTTCCAGCAGTACCTGACCCAGAGTCTTTTCAGGTATACGGGAATCACCATCAAGGAAATGAATATCGAAATAGAGACATTAAAGGATAACTGATTCAGGCTTCCGGTTTGGCCTTGGGTTTGGACTGCCCTTTTCGGGCCTTAAGCTTGTATCCGTTTCTGGACATCAGGTTTCTTACCGCATCGATAAGTGCGGCATTGGGCGGAATCATAGGTCTCAGGAAATGCTTAAGGGTATCGATAATCTCGGCAAAAGGCTGGTTAGCCACATTGTCATAGAAAGTCACGGTCTCCAGATAATCGGCAATCAACGGTTCCACAAGATTTCCGATACGGGTCAGATCCAGCTTTCCTTCCTTCTTTTCCCGGTCAAATTCTTCAAGGGTCTCGTAGAAAAGGCTGTTTTTCTGCATCTCCCAGACACCCGGCAGGATATATCTCAGAATATTGAGCTTGGCAAGACGGCGGAAAACCTTGGTGGTATTTTCCATCTTCATTATCTTGAATATTTCCTCGGTAAGACGGGAGGAAGAAACGTAGAGAATACGGGAAGAATAACGAATCATGCTGAGCTTGAGCAACAGAGGAATATCTCCGCCGATCATGACAGAATACTTTACCGCCCGGATAAGCCTTACAGGGTCTTCCATGAAAATGGTGCGGAGAGGAATCACAGGTCTGACAAGTCTTTTCCTGATATCCCGGTAACCTCCGATAAAGTCGATAATTGTCTCGGTGGCTGTGTCATAGTACAGGGCGTTGATGGAAAAGTCCCTGCGCCAGACATCCTCCTTCATGGTACCGAAACAGTTATTGTCCCCCGCTACGGATGCATTGGCACGGAAGGTTGAGATCTCGTAGATATCGTCTCCCATCATTACATGCACCAGAAGAAAACGGCGACCGATGATCCTGGCATTTCTGAACAGCTTCCTGATCTGCTTGGGATAGGCATCCGTAACTATGTCAAAATCCTTGGGCTTATGTCCTGTCAGAAGATCCCTGATGGCACCTCCGACAATATAAGCCTCATAGCCGGCTTTTCTGAGTCTGTTGCATATGTAAAGGGCGTTGCGGTCAATTATTTCACGGCCGATTCCGTGATCGCTTTTTTCGTAATATTCCGCAAGTCTGACCGCCTTGCCTCTTGCATTCTTGTAGTAGCGTACTTTCACAGGGTGCATTATTTCATATTTTGTTCTTTTGGTAAAGTTCACCAAAATTTCTTTTTTTATATTGTTATTAACAGAAAATGGGTATATGTTTTTCTTGGCAGGTAAAACATGAATCCCGTAAATATCAGAAATATTGCAATCATAGCTCACGTAGACCACGGAAAGACCACACTTGTGGATGCCATGTTCAGACAGAGCGGAATGTTCGCCGCAGACAAGATGGGCGACAGAATCATGGACAGCGGAGAAATCGAAAGGGAAAGGGGTATAACCATTTCCGCCAAGAACTGCGAAGTTGTCTGGAAGGATACAAAGATAAACATTCTCGACACCCCGGGACATGCCGATTTCGGCGGCGAGGTGGAAAGAGCCCTCTCCATGGTGGACGGAGTTGTGCTTCTGGTAGATGCGGCGGAGGGTCCCCTGCCACAGACAAGATTCGTACTGCAGAAAGCCCTCGCCCGGGGACTTAAGCTTATTATTCTGGTAAACAAGATAGACAGGGAGGATGCCCGTCCGGAAGAGGTATACAACGAGGTACTGGAGCTGCTTCTGGAACTGGAGGCAGATGATTCATACCTGGATTCACCGGTTCTCTATGCCAACGGAAGAAGAGGCATTGCCAAACTGAACCTGGAGGACGATTCTGACAATCTCTCCCCTCTTATGGATACCGTGGTACAGCATATTCCGGCACCGGAATGCAATCCCGACGAACCTTTCAGCATGGTGGTGGCAGATCTGGATTATTCCGACTACCTGGGAAGAATGGCGATAGGAAAGATCAAGGGGGGAAAGGTCTCCCTCAACGACAGGCTGGTAAGCATCGGCGCCGGCAATGTTATTAAACCTATCAAGGTTTCCCAGCTTCAGGTGTACAGAGGAACATCCCTCGAACCTGTGGACTCTGTTTCTGCCGGCGATATCGTGATCATGGCCGGAGTCAGCGACATCTTTATCGGAGATACTGTCTGCAGTGCCGCAGAACCGAAAGCCCTGCCCCGGATCGAAATTGACGAGCCTACCGTTTCCATGAGGTTTCTCCCAAACAACTCCCCCCTTTCGGGCAGGGAAGGAAAAATAGTACAGGGAAGCAAGATCCTGGAAAGACTCAAAAAGGAGGGGCTGAGAAATGTGGCTCTCCAGATAGAGGAATCCACCGACGGCGAAGGGGGTTACATTGTCAAGGGACGGGGAGAGTTCCAGATGGCAATCCTTATAGAGACCATGCGAAGGGAAGGATTTGAATTCTGTGTCGGCAGACCGAAGGTAATCTTCAGGACAGACAGCAACGGCAACAAGCTGGAACCGATGGAAAGGGTAACCGTAAGTGTAAGCAAGGATTATGCAGGGGTGGTTTCCGAAACACTTATGCAGAGAAAAGGAATCATAGAAAACTATTCCGCAGCCCAGGGAGACCATGTGATAATGGAATTTGCAATTCCTTCCAGATCCCTTATCGGATACAGGGACAAGTTCCTGACAGATACCAAGGGAACGGGAATCATGAATTCATATTTTACGGGATACGGAGAATACAAAGGAGACTTTGCATCCAGACTTACAGGTTCCCTGGTTGCAGACAGAAGCGGAGAAGCCGTAGCATACGGTATCTTCAACCTTGAACCGAGAGGAAAGATGTTCATTGTACCGGGAGATCCTGTCTACGAAGGAATGATAGTAGGAGAACACAACAGGGAGTATGACCTTTACCTCAATCCTACCAAGACCAAGCAGCTTTCCAACATGAGAGCATCGGGAAAGGATACCAATGTCATTCTTACCCCTGTACTCCCCATGACCCCGGAAAGAGCCCTGAACCTGATCAGAGATGACGAACTGGTGGAGATAACTCCCCTTTCCGTAAGACTGAGAAAGAAAATCCTCAGCCGTCTGGAAAGAAAGAAAACAGAACGCTTCGAGGATTAATTTTTCTTGACAGACCTGTAGCACCTGAGCCTGAGGGCATTGGTTACCACAGAGAGGGAAGAAAAGGACATGGCTGCAGCCGCAATCATCGGATTCAGAAGAATTCCTGTTTCCGGGTACAGTATTCCGGCTGCAATCGGGAGACCGATTACATTGTAGCCGAATGCCCAGATAAGGTTCTGCCTGATGGTTTTCATAACCTGGCGGCTAAGATTCACAGCTTCGCATACCCCTCTTATATCATCTCCGGCAATGACAATGTGAGCCAGATCCTTTGTACAGTCTGCACCGGCACCCAAGGCAATGCTTACATCTGCCTCTGCCATGGCAACTGCATCGTTCATACCGTCTCCCGCCATTGCCACGGTAAGCCCTTCCTTTTTCCATTTTCTGAGTCTGGAGGCTTTGTCCTTAGGAAGCATGGAAGCATAATACTCTTCTATTCCGGCCTCTTCCGAAACTGAGGCAGCACTTCTGCCGTTATCTCCGGTGAGAAGCACCGGCTTTATCCCCTTGGATTTAAGCCAGTCAACAGCCTCCCTGCTTTCAGGTTTAAGCCGGTCGGAAAGGGCTATTGCTCCGGCGAAAGAGGAGTTTACAGCCACGAAAACAAGTGTTTTTCCTTCATTATAAAGCTTTTCCTCTTCAGGAAACTTGATCTTTATCTTATTTTCTTCCAGGAATCTGCGGTTTCCCACCAGAAGGGACTTTTTTCCGGCCCGGCACTTTATTCCTTTTCCGGTAAAGGAGGTAAAATCAGATATTTCATATGGGGAAATCTCTTTTTCAGCCGCATATCTTACCACGGCGGCTCCCAGCGGATGCTCTGACCTGTTTTCGGCCCCGGCAGCACAGGCAAGAAGCTCATGTTCCGGCGTACCCACAGCCAGCACATCGGTAACAAAGGGTTTTCCCTCTGTCAGGGTACCTGTCTTGTCAAAGGCAACAGTATCTATTTTATAAAGAGTTTCAAACACGGCTGCATTCCTGAAAAGGAGTCCCAGCTCAGAACCTCGCCCTATTCCGGTAATGACCGCCACCGGTGTGGCAAGCCCCAATGCACACGGACAGGCCATGACCATGACAGAAACAAATATCCTGATTACAAAATCGGTATCCTTGCCCAGGAAAAACCATATTCCGGCCGATACAAGGGCAAATGTCATCACCGCAACGGTAAACCAGCCCGATACCTTGTCGGCAAGCCTTGCAATCTCAGGCTTGGAACTCTGGGCCTTTTCCACCATGGCTATGATTCCCGCAAGCACGGTATCCTTACCCACCTTCTCTGCACGGTAACGGAAGCTGCCGTTAAGATTCACGGTTCCTCCGAAAACCTTTGCACCGGCATTCTTCTCCACAGGCATGCTCTCTCCGGTCAGAAGGGCCTCGTTTACATGAGAAAATCCTTCGGTTACCACGCCGTCCACAGCAATCCTGTTTCCGGGTTTAACCACCACAATGTCTCCGGGAAAAATATCATAGGAAGAAACCTCTGTCTCCCGGCTTCCCCGGAGAACAGTTACACGGTCGGGAACCAGGGCCGAAAGCCGGCGAAGGGCATCTCCGGTCTTGAATACAGATACGCTTTCAAGGTATTTACCGAACATGACCAGAGTTATAATTACCCCTACGCTGTCAAAATAACCGTAAAATAAGGAGGCTGTGGTACTTACAGCCACAAGACTGTCCATATTAGGGGTAAACTTGAAAAGATTCCTGTACCCTTTGATATAGAAGCTTTTTCCGATAAACATTACCGGAACAGCAAGAAGAAATGAAATTATTTTAACCAATCCGAGGGGAAGCTCCAGAAACATGGAGCCCATGGAAAGGAGAAAAAGAGGGACTGTAAAGAAAGCTGCAGCCGTAAGCCTGAGTTTAGCCTGCTTCAGCTCTTTTTTTTTTCGCCTTCTATATCCTCAACAACAGTAAAGCCTGCTGCCTCTACTGTTTCCCTGAATTTTTCGGGAGAAACCACCTTGGGATTATATTCGATCTCTGCCTTGGCCGATGCCAGGTTTACTGAAACGGAAGTTACGCCGTCAAGTTTTCCGAGTGCCTTTTCACAGGCGGAAGAACAACCTGCACAACGCATTCCTGCAATCTGAATTGTTGTTTTCATACTCTGAAATTA
>JAZNLX010000063.1:0-2051 GCA_045579325.1 Spirochaetia bacterium | reverse complement strand
ATCCTTGTGGACATAAGGATGGACATGTACTTCCTTCCGTTATCCACCGATTCCGCATATGGGAGTTCCCCTTCATAATTACAACAGCTTCGGTTATAATAAAGCATCCCGTTCAGGAAGTCTTCCATACTGTCAGGATTCCCCTGTTCAAACACTTTATCTTCATACAGGAGAAGTTCATCCATGATAACAGGGCTGATGTCTTCCGGCAAGGCTCCAAAGGCTTCCCTGTATTCCCCGCGGATTAGGTTTCCCGTAAGCCTCCATTCCTCGTCATTTCCCACCTTGTCTATCCATGCTTCCAGCTCCTCCCTGCTGTAGGGCGGGTCTGTTTTGGTATCCAGATATTCCTCCACCAGGTTATCCAGGTCAAGAGGGGTTACTTCCACCAGGGTATCTGCCATGACACTTTCAATTTCATATACCTGCTGTCCCTCACGGCTTATGACTTCTATTTTGTACTTTTCTCCGCTTCCTTCCGGGAGGCATACGTTTTCCATTCTCTGTAAGGTATAATAAGCCGTTTCTTTTTCCGGCAGGTATTCCTTAATCCGGCTTACTTTCTCTTCCTCCGTCCCCTCCGAAAACAGGCTCTCAAGATACCTCTCCTGTATTTCACGGTTCTCTTCCGTATGATGTCCCAGGCTTTCTTCATAGATTTGTGCCAGGGCTTCCCATTCCGCAGGGCTGATATCCTCCGCATCCTTCCCTAGCAGTTCCTCAAATCCGTAAACACCATCGGTTTGGCTGAGAAGCTCTGACTTGATTTTCTCCACATCCGTACAGATATCCGTCCTCTCCACCACACCTCCGGCTTCCGACAAGACAAACAGTCCTCCGGCTGCACCTTCCTCCGTCTCTCCCGCTATGGCTTTTAAACGGACATTCATATCGAATTCCAGACTGCTCATACCTGTTTTATATAAGCTCCAGGAATCCTTATAGTTTAACACCCGGTCCAACTTATCCCTTGCCGCATCCAGACGCTCCATATCCTCCGACATTTCGCCAAGCAGGTCACTGCAACCGCTTAATATTTCATACACCTCATTCCGGAACAGATTTCCTTCCTCACTGATACTGTCGCACAGATCCCCGATCTGGCTTCCTTCGTTATAGTTTATGGACAGGATTCCTCCGTTATAGCTTTTTCCTTCGATTGGGGTTTCCGGTTCCGTATATTCATCTGCAGAGAACTGGTCAACAAAGCCTTCACACCGTGACTGCAGGCTGTAAATCTGCAGCAGGGCTTCTTCCATGCATTCACACAGTTTACTTACCAGGTCATAAGTGATGGCATAGCCGCCCTCCGAAAGAAAGGTATGCATTCCTTCTACCAGCGCTTCCTGACCGGCTCCCGCCCATTCAAGGCTTCCTTCCGGTATTCCCGTCTGCAATGCTTCCAGTTCTTCCTCCAGTACACTCTCAAGCTCCCGGTACTTTTCCAGTGCCGCTTCCATGGTTGCACTGTCTATCCTGAAATCATATGTTTTCTCCAATGTATTTCCTCATTTCTTATCATAGGTTATTTTTTATTATCCTGCAAGTTGCTTTCCTTGTTCTATTCCCCCGATGCATTGCCTTCTTCCATGGCAAGGGCTTCCTCCTCATGAAATGCCGTGTCCTCGGTCAGCATCGTCTCTATTTCCGTTTTTATCTCTTCTATTTTTCCGTTTATCTTCATGACAATACCGCTTTTGACTGCACGCAGGTCATCATCCGACTTCTTGACTGTTTTTTTCAGCTTTTCTTCATTTTCCACTTCATAGGCAGCAACACTTTTATCTGCCAGACTGACTAAATCTTCCTCTATGGTATCCAGTCTTTTGCTGCTCTCCGCCAGCTCTTCCAAAGCTTCTTCCAGCCTGCTGATTTGCCCTTGGCATGCCGTAATGTCATCACATCTGCATTCACTCATCTTACTCTCCTCCCGCACATAGCTGTGCAAATGCATCCGCTGCCGCTGTATCTTCGGAATAATATCCAAGCTCATCCGACAACTCCTGCAGGGTGGTCCGGGTTGCCTCCACCCGTTCTTTGATGCGGCTTAT
>JAZNLX010000062.1:0-1888 GCA_045579325.1 Spirochaetia bacterium | reverse complement strand
TCGTCTACAATCTGAACAACCCCCTCCTGCACCACGTAGTCCACATCCTTGTGAAAAAGCTTATGTGCCTTCAGGGCCTGAGTAAAATAGTGGATATATTCAAAGTTCTCGTCTGAGAACAGGGAACCTTCTATAAAATGATGCTTGAGAAGAAGACTCTCGATCTTGTTCATACCGGCATCGGTAAAAGTGGCGTGCTTGGTCTTTTCCTGAAGCTTGAAATCTCCCTTCAGCAGGCTCTCCTCTTCGGGATATGTTCCTGTAGCCGGATCCTTTTCGCATTCGGTAAGGTACGGAACAAGCTTGTCCACCTGATAGAATTTCTCGGTATCATCCTCTGCCGCACCTGAAATGATAAGAGGAGTCCTGGCTTCATCGATAAGTATGGAGTCAATTTCGTCCACGATGGCAAAGTTATGACCTCTCTGAACTCTCTGGGAATCGTTCCAGCGCATGTTGTCCCTGAGGTAATCAAAGCCCAGCTCGTTGTTGGTGGCATAGGTGATATCGCACTCATAAGCCCGTCGCTTGGTTTCAAAATCCATGTTGGAAAGAACCGTACCTACGGTTATACCCAGGAAGCTGTGTACCCTTCCCATCCAGGCTGCATCACGCTCTGCCAGATAATCGTTTACAGTAACAATGTGTACACCCTTGCCTGAAAGGGCATTAAGATATGCAGCGGTGATACTGGCAAGGGTCTTTCCCTCACCGGTTTTCATTTCGGTAATCTTTCCCTGATGGAGAACTATTCCTCCCAGGATCTGGACATCGTAAGGACGCTCTCCCAATACCCTTCTGGCAGCCTCACGGCAGAGAGCAAAAGCCTCCGGCAGGATATCGTCCAATGTTTCTCCTGCGGCAAGTCTTTTCCTGAAATCCTCGGTTATGCCTTTAAAGTCTTCATCCTTCAGTGACAGAGCCCAGGCTTCCTTAGCATTGACCTGATGAAGTAACGGCAGCAGTGCTTTAAGGTCTTTCTCATGCTTGGACCCGAAAATGGCTTCAACAACTTTATCCAGCATACAATCCTCCGAAAATATAATACATCAAAAATACCTAATAAACAAGTAAACTGTAAAATTTTAAAATTTTATTAAATATTCATTTTTAAATTCCGATATATATAATGTCGAGGCAATATAGTTCCCCTCCCAGTTAACTATATTAAAGTCGATTCTTAGGGCTGATTTTAACAATCAGCCTTTTTTTATCCCCTTTTCCCGGAGACAAAAAAAAACCTTGGCCCACCGGGTGGACCAAGGAATTTATAATAGAGCTAAATCTGGAAAATTATGCCTGAACCGCTTCTTTCTTTGCCTTGGCTTCAGCAATTACTGTTTCGGCAATCTTACCGGTTACAGGGCTGTAGTGATCAAATTCAACTTCAAAGGATCCTGTTCCCGATGTAATGGAACGGAGATCGATTGCGTATCTGAGAAGTTCTGCCTGAGGTACTTCGGCATTGACCTGCTGGATTCCTCCACCCATGCTGTCCTGTCCGAGAACCTTTCCTCTCTTTGAACTGAGATCTGAAAGAACATCACCGAGATACTGGTCTTCAACAAAAACCGAAAGCTTCATAACAGGCTCCAGGAGAACAGGAGAAGCCTTTTCAATAACCTCGCGCAGACAGCCTTTGGATGCCAGCTTGAATGCCATTTCCGATGAGTCTACCGGATGCTCTTTACCGTCAAACAGATTTACCTCTATGTCAACAATCGGATATCCTGCAAGAACACCTTCCTGCATTCCTTCCGCAATTCCCTTTTCGATACCAGGGATATAACCCTTGGAAACTGCTCCACCCTTGATGGTGTTGATAAATCTGAGATATTCGCCCCTTTCAATAGGCTGGATTTCAAAATGAACTTCACCGAACTGACCG
>JAZNLX010000061.1:0-5762 GCA_045579325.1 Spirochaetia bacterium | reverse complement strand
GCTTGGCCTCCGACTTGTTCCTGGTTCAGAACAACCTTTCCACAAAGGATGTGGTTGCCAAAGCTCCTGAACTTACATTCCCACAGTCTGTTATCGATTTCATGAAGGGTATGGTAGGTCAGCCTTACCAGGGATTCCCGGAAGACGTACAGAAGGCAATTCTCAAGGGCGAAGAACCTATCAACTGCCGTCCTGGAGAGCTTCTTGAGCCTGTTGACTTTGTTTCTACAAAGAAGACACTCGAGGATGCCATCGAAAGACACATCGACGATCAGCAGCTTATGTCTTATGTTCTTTATCCACATGTATACATGGATTACATCAAGCACAGAAAGAGCTACTTCGATGTATCACTTCTTCCTACACCTGTATTCTTCTACGGTCTTGAACCGGGTCAGGAAATTACAGTTAACCTGGACGAAGGAAAGACACTTATCATCAAGCTGATTTCCGTAGGAAGTATCAGACCTGACGGAACAAGAACTGTTTACTTTGAGCTTAACGGTCTGGCCAGAAGCGTTACAATCAAGGACAATTCCGTACAGACAGTAGTTAAGGAAAGAGAGAAGGCAGACAAGTTCAACAAGCGCCACGTAGGTGCACCAATGCCTGGAAAGGTATTCAAGCTTATGATCAGCAGAGGCGACAAGGTTTCTGAAGGAGACGTAATCATGGTAACAGAAGCCATGAAGATGGAAACAAACATCAAGGCTCCTATCAGTGGAACAGTAAAAGAGCTTCTCTTCGATGTAGGCGATGCAGTAGAAAAGGGCGATCTCCTGGTAGTTCTGGAGTAAGAGTCCCGGACACAGCGTCCCGACAAAAAAAAATCCCGGTGAAGAACCGGGATTTTTTTTGCCCTGAAGGGCAGCGCCCGGCCTCTGCAGGCCCGGGCATTTGTCAGAATTTATAGGAGCAGTGAACTGCAACTTCCATATCGTTTACAGTCTCTCCCGAAATGTTCTGATAGTTGTCTACGTTGATATAGTAAATATCTCCTCCGATGCGGAGTCTGTCATTAATGTGCTTTTCTCCGTGGAAGCCCACCACTATCTCTCTCTCCACAGTGCCGGACGGAGAGTTCTTCTCGTTGGCAGAGTCTCCTGTCTCGTAGGAAAGGGGATCGGAAAGGGAGCTGTTAAGCTCTCCCATGAACTTGACTGTCAGGTCTGCCCCCAGCCTGATATCGGCCGGCACCCTGTATTCAGCCCCCAGGTAACAGATTGCGGCATCAGGACCGTAGCGATATCCGATAGGTTTGTCCACATAGAGATATCCGTCATCAAGATAGGACCAGTAGCGGCGTCTTGCGGTAAAGCGTGTCAGCGGATGCCATCTGTTGTAGAGATACGGATCTGTCCAGGCTCCTTCCAGGGACACCGTCATGAAGCCCTCGTGAAGAGGAAACGCATACTTGGCACCACCCAGATAGCCCAGGGCTCCCGGTCTGGAACCGCTGTCCTCCAGCGATACCTGGAATTCATCCATTGCTGCCTGAAGATAGAGGTCAAGCCCTTTCAGCGGGGAATAGTTTACCTCCAGGGAGGCCATTACGTTGCTGTATTCCGGTGCAAAGATACTGTGGAATATAGAAAATGGGTTAAGGTTTCCCATTTCCGGATACTTGTTTCCGAAGATAACTGCCTCGCTGGCGGCCACATTCAGCCGGTCTGAAATGCGTGCCTCAAGCCTGTGGGCCATAAAAGCCTTGTACTGTTCCCGGTAGTTGTCGTAGTTGCCCCGTGTAAGTCCCGGATCGGTGCTGTCTATATCCTTTTCCTCCGGTGTCAGGTGAGAATCCAGGTTGGCATATACAGCCGTAAACTTAAGCACCTTCCAGTAGGTGGTGAATTTAAGGAAGTTGAAATAATCGGCATAATCGGAAAGAAGCAGGTTGCTTACGGTGCCGTTTCCCCAGCTCAGCTTGTCACGGCCGTACTGTACATTCCAGTTGTCGCCCCCCACCGAGAAAAATGCCCTGAAAGGAATTGCTGCATCAATGTACTGGAACTGCTCCGGAAAGTTACAGTAGTCGTAATCTGCTTCGGTTTCCACATCGTGTCCTTCCTTTATATCTATGTCCACATCAAAGTAGAAGCTGTTCCAGAGCCATCCCTCCACAGGAATTTTCAGGAGAGGAAGCCTTTCCTCGTAGCCGTGGATCCATTCATCCCTTTCGTTGTCGGTCTGGCTGTAGGCTTCCAGGTTTACCTCGGCCCCTATTGCCATTCCCCCTTTTTCATCCTTGCCCAGGATAATGTTCTTCTCCATGTTCCTGAGGATATTGTCATAGGCCAGCTTTTCCGCCTCAGAGAATTTTTCCGGATTCAGCCTGCTCAGTATAAAATCTGCTTCTGCCTCGCTCCATGGTCTGGCATAGGAGGGAGGGGTAAGCCCGCCGAGCAGGTACAGGGTGTCTATATCCTTGTAGATGTCGCTGTCCAGAGGGATGATCCGCTGCCTGTTGTTTTCGTGCGCCAGGGCCGGAAATGCAGCTCCCAGCACAAGCATCAGGATAAGGAGTGTTTTCAGTAAGCCTGCCATTTTGCCGCAAGAGTAAGAATTCCTCTCCATTCGTCATCTCCTTCTATCTGGTTCTTGTTGATTGTGTAATCAAGGGTAAAGGCTCCTGTGAACTTCAGGCCGTAGTAAGGAATCCTGTATTCTCCGTGCAGTGTCCAGTCCAGGTTGGTCTGGCGTACTATACCGTCCACGCCGTAATCCATGAAATTGTAGTTGTCATCCCAGTCGTCGTAGAGACCGCCCATATCCCAGCCTCCCACGGAAGCGTCATGCGCATGGGTATTTATGTCTCCCAGGCTGTGCTGTGTGAACAGGAAGGAAAGACCCACTTCCAGGTTAGGTGAGTAGTTATAGGTGATATCTGCAAATGCCAGCTGTGAGTTAGGCGGCAGATAATGTCCCACGGAAGAACCGTAATGGGAATAGTTGCTTCTGTTGTTGCCTGAGAAAAGCTTGTGGGAATACATCCAGTGGGAAAGGTAGGTGTATTCCAGGGTCAGGTCGAATTTAGGCACCACGTCGTAGATCTTGTAGCCGGCAGTGATGGCACCGATGTTGTGGTAATAGTTCAGGTTGAGCGCTTCTCCGAAATCCCAGTCATCCAGGAAAAGGGAGAAATAGAGCTTGGATTCCATGAACCTGAATACAAAGTCCATTCCGCCGAACTTGTTGTCCCGGTCCCCTTCGGAAACCTCGCTGATGTAGTAGAGGGAAAACGGGTTGATATATGAAAGGGCCAGCCTGTGGGAATAGACTACTGTTTCGTAGATGGAGAACATGAACCATTTGAAAGGCTGGAACTCGATTCTGTGGGCAGTAATAAGCTTGTCCTGGTCCTCTGTGGCTCCGAATGCTTCTTCGTCTCTCAGGAAGCCTGTCATCCAGCTGAAGTAGATCTTGTCTCCTATCGGAATATCATAGAAGAAGTATTCGTAAGGCTTGGAGGTTCTGGAAAGTGAAAGGGCTGCCTGTTCCCCCGGTCCCCAGTTAAGGGCGTTTCTTCCGAAAGAGATGTGGGCCGGTCCCAGGTCTGCCGATATCTGGTTCAGCTGGTTCATCCTGATGGATACATCGGTATCTCCGACATGTCTTTCCGCATCGTGATTGAAGCTCTTGGTTCCCTCGCTCAGGTTGTAGGTATACATGTTGAAATCAGGCTTGTGAGGGTGTTGGTAATACATGTACGGTGCATCGTCCCAGAAGTCGGCTACCATGTAGATATCGCTCCTGAGTCCCATGTAGAGCCTGTCGTATGCATACAGGTCGATCATGAACTCGCTTCCGCCTCCCAGGGATGTATCCTTGGGTTCGTTTACCGCAGAGGCAATTTCCGCATGAGGTGCCAGGTTAAGATCGGCCCTTATGTTTTCGGAGCTGTATTCAAAAAGGTTGAATTTGTTTCCCTCAAGTCTTTCCATGTACATGAAAAGCTTTTCCCTGTCTTCGGGAGAAAATCTTTCAGGCTCCTCCATGAAAAGCGCCTTGACCTCTTTCAGGTAGTTGTAAGCCCTCTTTTCTGTATAAGGCTTTACATCCGGCATATAGTAGATCCATCCCTTGGCATAGCATTTGTCCAGGAAGCCGTAAACCGGATCCTCGTAAGGAATGTTCTTTGCTGTCTGTGCATAGAGAGGAAGTGATAATGCCAGAAGCAGCAGAACCAGGATTTTTTTCATAAGATTCCCCTTGTCTTGTCCATGGCTGCCTTTACGGCCTGATCCATGTTGTAATATTTGTACTCGGCCAGTCTTCCGGTGAAGATAAAATGCCCTGTTTCTTCAAGAGCCTTCACTTCGGCCATGTATTTTTCTCTCTTTTCCATGTTTTCCTTGGTCATGACCACATAGTACGGGTGTCCCTGCTGCTTTGGATATTCCATGCAGATTACGGTCTTGTCCGAGGTTTCCCCTGTCATGTGCTTGAACTCGGTGATTCTGGTAAAGTCGTAGTCGTTAGGGTAGTTTACCACAGCCGCATCCTGATAGAATTCCTTGTCCACGGTCCTGAACCTGATGTCCACGGATCTGTATTCCAGGTTGCCGTGCATGTAGTCGAAATATTTGTCCAGGGCTCCTGTATAAACTGTTATTCCCTTCTTTTCGTTGAAGATGGAAGAAAGGTTTTTCCTGATGCTGAAATAATCGCAGCCTGTCATTACGGAGATGTTCTCATGTTCCAGCATGGTTTCCATAAGCTTTGTATAGCCCCCTTCCGGAATTCCCTGGTAATGGTCTGCAAAATAGCGGCAGTCCCTGTTGGAACGCACCGGAATTCTTGCTGCCACATCGGCTGAAAGCTCTTCCGGATCTCTGCCCCACTGCTTGATGGTATAGTTCTTGAAGAAAAGCTCGTAAAGGCGTTCTCCTACCTGTCCTACTACTGCATCCCTGAAGTTTTCGGCCGGGGTCCTGAAGCTGGATTTTTCCACCTCCTTTCCCAGAAAGGCCTGAACTTCCTCAGTGCAGATATTCTCGTTGAAAACCGCGTTCAGTGTATCGCAGTTGATAGGAAAAGGAACTGTGGTTCCGTGAACATAGCTGAGTACCTTGTGCTGAAAATGGCGGAATTCTGTGAATCTTGAAAGAAAATCCCATACCTCCCTGAAGTTTGTATGGAAAATATGAGGTCCGTGTGTATGTACGGTAACTCCCGCATCGGAAAAATAATCGTGGCAGTTTCCCGCAATGTACCTGTTCTTTTCGATAACAAGCACCTTTTTTCCCGCTTCGGCCAGAATTCTGGCTGCAGTACAGCCCGAAATACCGGCTCCTATTACAATAGAGTCAAATTTCATGTCATATGCTCCTAAATAATTTCATTTATATTGAGTACGGAAGGTACGGTCTTTATATTCTTTACCGCTTTCTTGAAATCTTCCTTCCTGTCTATTTCTATGGTTACGTAGCTGGTTATCCTTTCGTTGCTTTCCTCAGCCACCTGTCCTTCGATGACATGGCCGTGGTTCTTTTTCACGGCTCCTTCGATTTCGGCAAAGATATCCTGTGTAGGTCTTGAAATCACCTTGTACCGTTTGGTAGGCTTGGCAGAAACCGTTTCCCATTCCACGTTTATCATCCGCAGGTTTATCTGGTTTATGCCCTTCAGGTTAGGGCAGTCCTTCTTGTGTACTATGACACCTCTGCCCACGGAAACATATCCGATAATCTCATCTCCCACGGAAGGGGTGCAGCATCTGGCCATGGTGATAAGCATGTTCTTTTCTCCACCCACCTTCAGGG
>JAZNLX010000060.1:0-10579 GCA_045579325.1 Spirochaetia bacterium | reverse complement strand
TCTCCGGAGAATGGTACGCTCCGTGGTGGGAACAGCCTTGGAACTCTACGGCAAAGGACTCGGAGCATCCGATATGGAAAAAATACTTCTGGCAAAAAACAGGGAAAGTGCAGGTGCCTGTGCTGCAGCCAGAGGTCTCTTTCTGGACAGGGTAATATATGAGTGATTTTGACAGCGAATACTGGAAACTTATAAACAATTTTGAAGATATACTCAGATACGGCAGAACCACAGATCGTCCTCTTGCTTCCATGAGGCTTGTCAGGTCAGGTTCATCCTGCGGCAAACCCGATACCCTGGAATCAGTGGCGTCGGAGGTGGATATCTGCCGTAAATGCAGGCTGTGTGAAAAAAGGATAAAATCTGTTCCCGGTATGGGAGTCTCCTCTCCCGATGTCCTGGTTGTGGGAGAAGGTCCGGGTGCCGACGAGGATATAAGCGGTCTGCCGTTTGTGGGAAAGGCCGGTCAGTATCTGGATAAATGGCTTGAGGCCATCGGAATGAGCCGTCATAAGGATTGCTTTATTGCAAACGTGGTAAAATGCCGACCTCCGGAAAACAGGGATCCCCGTGACGATGAAACTGAAGCATGTCTTCCGTATCTCAGGCGGCAGATTGAAATTCTCAGACCCAGAATAATACTTACCGTAGGGCGGATTGCTGCCATTACCCTGATAGGGGAAGAAACTTCTCTGGGAAGGCTCCGGGGACGAACCTACAGGTTTAACGGAATTCCTCTTATTCCCACTTATCATCCAAGCGGTGTACTCAGGGATCCCTCTCTCAGGGGACCTGTATGGGAAGATCTGAAAAGACTCAAGGCAGAACTGGAAAATATAAAGAATGGATGACGGTTTGTTTGTACAGGTTGCATTGAATCTCCCTCTTAAACAGGTCTTTACTTATCTTCCGTGCGAAACGGGAGAGTGTGCCGTAGGAATGCGTGTAAAAGTTCCTTTCGGTCGCAAAGAGGTACAGGGCTTTGTCGTGGATGTCTCTTCCCGGGAACCGGAATCCGGATATGCCCTTAAAAAAATAACAAAGATAATGGACAGCAACCCTCTCTTTGATCAGGAATACTGGCAGATGGCCAGGTGGGTTGCCGATATGTATATGTGCGGATGGGGAGAAGCACTCCATGCCATGCTTCCCGGAGGCAAACGGGAAAAGGAGCCTGATGACGATCCTGAAGCTGAATACGGTTTTTCAGAACTTCATTCCCTTACAGCTGAGCAGGAAAATGCGGTAAAGAGGGTGCTGGATGGGGAGGAATCCCTGTTCTATCTCCATGGTGTCACAGGCAGCGGAAAGACAGAGGTGTTCTTTTCCCTGGCAGAAAAGCTCATGTCGGAGGGAAAGGGAATAATCTATCTGGTTCCCGAAATCGCCCTGACACACCAGATGTTGGATGCAGTGAAAAAAAGATTCGGTTCAAAGGTAGCAGTACTCCATTCCGCTCTTACCCCGTCCATGCGGCTCAAACAGTGGCGTCTTCTCAGCAGCGGCCAGGTAAGGTTTGTAATCGGTGCCAGAAGTGCCGTATTTGCCCCTGTACGGAATCTGGGGCTTATCGTTATTGACGAAGAACACGAAAGCTCCTATAAATCGGGTTCATCGCCCCGGTATAATGCACGGCAGGTGGCCATGTACAGGGCCAGGACCGGAAATGCAAAAGTTCTTATGGGGAGTGCAACTCCGTCTGTAGAGGCATACCACCTTATGGAAAAGGGAACTTTGGTTTCACTTAAGCTCCCATACCGTGTTTCAGGCGGTACCCTTCCCGAAATCAGCATTGTAGACATGAACAAACAGACTTCATCCATCTCATCAGTTCTCAGGAATGAGATATACAGAGTCTATTCCGAAGGAAAACAGACTATCCTGTTCCTTAACAGAAGGGGCTTTTTCTATAACTTTTCCTGCGGAGACTGCGGATTTGAACTTAAATGTACCCATTGCTCGGTTCCTCTGACATATCACAGAAGCAGGAATGTTCTTGTATGTCATTACTGCGGATATTCAGCGTCCGCTTCAAGAACCTGTCCGGATTGCGGTTCCCTGAATGTGGGATACAGCGGATTCGGAACAGAGAAGACAGAAGAGGACATAAAGAATCTTTTCCCGTATATGAAGGTTCTCCGTCTGGACAGCGATACGGCTTCGGATAAAAGCAATACAAAACAGGTCCTTGCCTCATTTGCAAAAGGGGAGGCCGACATCCTCCTAGGTACCCAGATGGTGGCCAAGGGATTCAATTTTCCATCTGTGGCCCTGGTCGGAATAGTGCTTGCAGATACCACTCTTCAGATGCCTGATTTCCGGGCAGCCGAGAGAACATATTCCCTGCTGACACAGGTTTCCGGCAGGGCCGGTAGATTTTCTTCCGGAGGCAAGGTTATTATACAGACCTACAGACCTGATAATTATGCCATAACCTGTGCTGCTGCCAACGATGAGGCAGGATTCTACAGCCGGGAGCTCAGTTTCAGGGCAGGAATGGGATTTCCACCGTTTTCAAGGCTTTTCAGATTTGTTTTCAGAAGCAAGGATAGGGTAAAGGCTGAAAAGACGATCAATGAATTTGCCGATCATCTTCGGGCTGTTTCAGACGGTAGTCTCCGGATAATGGGACCGGCCGAAGCCCCTATTTCAGTCCTGTCTGACAACTACCGGTACCAGCTTATAGTAAATACATCCGATTTTTCATCTGCTCACAGGATTCTTGTATCATCTGCGGCTTCTCTCAGGCTCCCTTCCGGTGTCTACATGGAGTCGGATGTGGATCCTGTCAGTCTGATGTGATTATTTCTTCAGAATCTTTTCTATTGCCGATACGGCAGCTTCTGTGATACTTGCCGGCCATCCTGCCTGACGGGCCTTGATAAGGGTATACATGCAGGAACGGTCTCCGTTATCTCCCATAAGTCTGATTGCATCGAGTATATTATCTCTCTGTTCGGCAGATCCTTTCCCCGTCATGTTCAGGTCAATCTGTTCTTCCAGATACATTTCAAGCTTTTTAAGGCCGTTTACACAGCTTGGAGCCATATTGATAACCCTGTTTTTCAGCTCTTTATCGTAGTTTCCCATAAGGATTCCCTCTACGGCAGAATCTGTTTCCGGAACCGGTTCTTCCGCTTTGGTGATGACATCTATTGCTGTGTATGTATATTTTCCCGGTTCATACCCCTCTTTTACGGATTTTGTCAGGATATATGCGGCAAGCATGCTTTTTTCAGATTCAGAGGCATGGGATTTACCGTGAAGCTCCAGTATTTTTTCAAATGTGTAGGGATCTGTTTCCTTTTCAGCTATTTTTTTCAGTGTTGGGGTAGGCTTGTCTTCGGTTATCTGGTCAAGAGCCATGGCTGCTTTGGACTTCACACCGGAGTCGTCCGGATAGCTACAGAGTGCAGCCCTGAATACCGGTTCAAAGGCATCGGTCAGATTCATGCTTTCTATGGCTTCAATGGCACTGTATGCATTTCCGGCATTATCTTCAGCCCCCTTTTTCAGCTTCGATTCCATAAGGAAATACTGTCTGGAATTTGCTTCCCTGAGGATATCGGTAATTTCCTCTCCGTACTGTACGGCGGCGATTTTGCCCAATGCTTCCATTGCTTCCCTTTTAAGGGTACTGTTCTGGGTATTTACCATTATATAATGTATATTTTCAGCAGATGCCCTGTCATTCAGTATTCCCAGCTTTCTGATCAGGATTGTCTGGTATTTCTCCAGCATGTCGGACGGTATATGGGAATATTTGTTGCCGTAAATGCTTTCCTGGAGCTCTGAAAAAAGGGTTTTCCTGAGATATCTGTTTCTGTCTTCAAATACTGTATCCAGAATGTCTGCCCTGTAATCGGGCTCGCTGCTCTCCGTTATCCTGAGCCATGCCGCATTTCTGGCAAAGTCATCGGCAAAAAGACCGGATACAGATGCAAGAAGGATCAGGGTAAGGAGAAGAAACCTTTTCATGGAGACTCCTACCTGTCTGTAAGGATACAGGTCTGTTCCACCTGTTCAAGCTCTTCGCCCGAGGCAGACCATGTTGTCTTTATCACCTTCCTGTACTGATCTTCGTAGCTGTAGGTGATGTACCATTCCCGCTTCTTGTTTCTGTCCAGGGCCTCTTCCCGGAAAATAAGACCGTTCTTGTATGTTATCCTGTGCTGGTTAAGGAGTTCATTTTCGTTATTATAGTGCTTTGTGGAAACCATGTTTCCCGATTTGTCAAAGTCGTTTATAAAATATTCTGCCAGGGTACCGTCGGCATGGAAGCTGTCTGTCCTGGTGTTGAGTCCGTTTTCATAATAATATCTGTTGAATGTGAGCAGCGTTTCCGAGCTGTTGAAGGCTCTCCATTCTGTTTTCCTGCCGTTTTCGTCATAGATGAATTCTTCCACCGCAATCAGGCGGTTTGAACCTCCGAAAAGAATCTGTTCGGTAATGTTGTCGTTTTCATCCTTGGTAATCACATAATATCTGTTTATGTTCCTGTCTGCATCTATAAAGCTTTTTTTCTCGGTTCTGACACCCAGCTTTTCTGTAAGGATTCTCTCCTTAAGGAGGCTGTGTCTGTCATAGATGCTTACTTCGTAGGGAACTGTGCTTCCGCCGGCATATTTGTACACTGAGTAGGAAGTGATGACACCGTTCTGTTTTCTGACTTCTTTTACCGGAAGATGTCTGCTGTATATTTTCTCTGTCTTGTCTGCAGTATCCTGTTCAGGAGTGTTATCCATGCCTGATTCAGATACGGTGCCGCAGGAGGCTAGGAGGAGATATATAGTAAAAAGCACGAACAAAAGATATCTGGCCATCAGTTTCCTGTATATAAAACCCGCAGAGCCGCTTGGAGATAATCTCTTGAACTAATGTTCACGTGGGTTTTTAGTATTGCAATATCATGAGTACTCCGCGAAGGAGCTTCAATCATTGTATAAAAAATCCCTTAAATATAGTTTGTCCCAAGAGATTTTCACTCCGCCCGTACACCGCAGGCAGATTTTACTCGTCTATAGCAGAATCAATACTGCTTATAAGCTGCCTGGTAATCTCGGCAACTTTTTCCCGTTCCCGTTCGGAATGAGATCTTTCCTTGAAAAGCTCATCTATTATAAATATACACGCTAACAGAGCTACTCTCAAGGGGTTTCCGGTAATTGTAGATTGGATTTTCTTGATTCTTTCATCGGCATAGGCGATGATCTTATTTACATATTCCGGATCATCCTCTACCTGAATGGTAAAAGATGAGTCCAGTAAATTTATTTTAACAATGTTTTTCATACAGGCCGGAATCAGAAAATATTGAGCTGTTCGCCGTTACCGTCGTTGTCAAGCTCAATTGTAAGACTTTCCTCTTCCTGTGTTGAAAGGTTAAAATCCTCTGCCTGAGCCTTGCTGAGCTCTTCGGCAGGGATAATTTCGGGAGCAGAGGCATCTTCCAGTTCAATTTCATCAAGAAGCTTGATAGCATAAGCGATTCCGTCATCAACTTCATCGTTTCCGCTCTTGTAAGAAGCTGCCAGGCTTTCAAGTTCTTCTTCTCTTGCCTTAGCCTTTGCAAGCTCTTCCTTAAGCTGGAGATTCTCGGCCTTGAATGCCTTGATTGTCTCTACAGCTTTTTCAATTCTTCCTGCAAGAAATCTAACCTGTTCAAGTGTGCTCATACCCGTACTCCCTCAGTATGTCAGGCTTTAAGTGCTGCCTTTGCTTTTTCGATAAGTGCTGTGAAAGCTGCCTTGTCTTCGATTGCCATGTTTGAAAGTGCCTTTCTGTTAAGTACAATGTTTGCCTTTGAAAGACCGTTCATGAACTTTGAGTATGAAATACCCTGGTTTCTGCATTCAGCTGAAATTCTGGCAATCCAGAGTGATCTGAAGTGTCTTCTTCTCTGCTTTCTGTGATCGTATGAGTTCTGAAGTGCTCTTGCTACTGTTTCCTTTGCTGTCTTGAAAAGAAGGCTTCTGGAACCTCTGTAACCCTTTGCTCTCTCTAAAATTTTCTTTCTTCTATCATGACGTCTTGTTCCGTCGACTGCTCTTGGCATAGTAATTCTCCTTTAAATTTTTAATCAGCTGTAAGGCATCAATACTTTAGCTCTAGCTGTTTCAGCTTTGCTGAGGATACCTGAATGTCTGAGGTTTCTCTTTCTCTTTGTGGATTTCTTTGTGAGAATGTGGCGCAGACCCATCTTCTTGTATTTTACCTTTCCGGTTGCGGTAAGAGAATATCTTTTTGCCGCAGCTTTTCTTGTTTTCATTTTTGGCATTTTAAAGCCTCCTATTTTTTACCTTTTGGATTTAATAACATAGACATAAACCTACCTTCCATCATAGGCGGTTTGTCAAGGATATACTCACCGTCCAGCAGCTCCAGAATCTTGTTCAGCGTATCCTTACCGAGATCGGTATGTGCAAGCTGACGACCCTTGAATCTGACAGTGATCTTAACTTTGTTACCTTCGTCGAGAAATTCTTTTACATGCTTTGTCTTGAACTGCAAATCATGAATTTCGATTAATGGCTGCATTCTTACTTCTTTTATTTTAATCTGTTTCTGCTTTTTCTTGGATTCCTTGAGTTTCTTCTCCTGATCGAAAACAAACTTGCCGTAGTCCAGAAGCTTACAGACCGGCGGACTTGCCTGGGGTGCCACTTCTACCAGATCGTAGCCCCTCTCCTGCGCTAAAGTAAGTGCCTCCTGAATTGAAACAACACCCTGCATCTGGTTGTTCTCATCCAACAGTCTAACTTCTCTAACTCTGATGTTTTCATTGATTCTTAATTCTTTTTCAGCCAATAGTCCTCCTAAAAATAAATGTAAAAATGATAATTTGCCTAAAAAAACTAACACAAGGAAAGAAAATAGTCAATAAGAACAGAGGCTCCGGACCGATATTTTATATATAATATAATAAATATTTTTTAAAAGGGGAGGTATCTTCCAAAAACTGACGCTTTCGGTTATAATTCCGGTTTGTAAAGGTGGTATGTTGAATCCGGACCGTGTACACAGACTGATATTTTTTCTTCTTCTCTTCCTGTCGGGAGCGCTGCTTCATGCGGCCGATGCCGGTTCCGATACCGATATCTTTACTCTGGCCGGAGACCTGAAGGGAAGTCTTATCTGGGACGCCAGAAGCGAAACCGGAGAAGTCAGGGCAGGCAGCTCCACCTATGTTTTCAAGGTGGGAGTTCCTTATGCGGTGGCCGATTTTTCGGAAAAACTGGGAAGCGGTAATGTCTACATGAAGGATGATATGCTCATGGTATCCCGTTCCCTGGCCGATGCGGTAAGGAAGCACTTCGGTTCCGTATCCGCAGCCGTCAGCAAAAACAGGGAAAGCGGTCACAGGGTAGCAGCCATATTCATAGATCCCGGACACGGAGGAAAGGATCCCGGTGCCATAGGAACCCACCGAATAGGGGGAAAGAATGTCCGGGTCATGGAAAAGACCGTAGTCCTCAATATAGGAAAAAAGCTCCGGGACATGCTGGCCGAGGAGTATCCTGACAAGAAGATAATCATGAGTAGGTCGGGAGATACGTTTCCTTCTCTGGAGGATAGGGTAAGGATGGCCAATAAAAACAAAGAAAAGCTTAAGCCCAATGAAAGCATTCTCTTCATTTCCATACATGCAAACGCCTCCCTTAACAAGAAAGCCAACGGTTTTGAGGTCTGGTGTCTCCCGGATGAATACAGGGTCCGTAAAGTGGTGGACGAAAAATCCGTCGGCAGCAGCAATATGACTCTCATAACCGCCCTTAATACCATTGCTGAGGAGGAGTTCTCCAGGGAGAGCATCCTCCTGTCACGCCATATCCTGAACGGCATGGACAGGAAAATAAGCAAGGAGATACCTAACCGGGGTATCAAGCGGGAATCCTGGTTCGTGGTCAGTAATGCAAAGATGCCTTCTGTTCTCATAGAGGTGGGGTTTGTGTCAAATCCCAAGGAAGCCGGACTTCTGAACAGCGACAGCTACTTGAAGAAAATAAGCGAAGGTATTTATAATGGGGTAAAGGGTTTTGTCCATGAATTTGAACATTCGGAGTAGGATCGGATGAAAAAAGGGAGAATGATTTTCTTTGCGGCACTTCTGCTGTTTGTCGCTTTTTCTGTTGTTTGGTTCTTTACGGCCGAAAACCGTTATACCGAACGTTCGCTCTTCTTTCTGGAGCCTGTTTCCAGGGAAGTGGTCATGGAGCATCGTCTGATAGCCGAAAAGCATGATACCGAAAAAAATATCGAGCTTCTGGTCAAGGATGTCCTTCTTGGATCCTCTCTTCTGGTACGGGACGGTATTTTTCCGGCTGATACAAATCTTAACCATCTTCTTCTCAGAAACGGTACGGTATACGCGGATCTCAGTATGGATGCGGTGTTTGCGGAACCCGGAATGGGGCTTGCATTCAGTGAGAGTCTGGATATTCTCAGGCGGACAATCCTTTTCAATTTTCCGGGGATCGGAAGCGTGACAATTACCGTCAACGGTCTCCAGCCTGAATGATTTTTTTATTTTTTTGCAATTCGTATTGACTTTTTTTTCTGACTGTAATATAAGTTTTCATGGTAAGCCGCTGTAGCTCAGTCGGTAGAGCAGTAGACTGAAAATCTACGTGTCATCAGTTCGATTCTGATCGGTGGCAGATCCCGGATTAAGAAATTAGTCCGGGTTTTTTTTTGCTTCCTCAAATGCTTGATAAAATATTATTAAAATAATATATTTGTCATGATGTATTACTTAAATAAAAAAATTATTTTAATTCTTCTCATTGCCCTTCTTTCGGCAGGCCCTCTTCTTGCTCAGGATATGACCGGCGAGGAGGAGGATGAGAACTATGTGGAAATGTACGGTCTCGGAGACCAGATGTTCTGCATAAACGCAGGTATGTTTTTTCCCCTTTTCTTTATGGACAGGGATTTTTCACTCACAGACACAAACCTTACGCTGGGAGGTGTAGGATCTCTTTCGTGGCAGACCTTTGTCAGCAACAATGTTTCCATCGGTGTCGATTTCGGAGGTATGTTTGCCATGAGTCCCAACGACCGTATTCTCTATATGGTACCGCTTACAGCAAAGGCCACATACTGGTTCAGGCTCTATCCTTTTGAATTTCCCGTTTCACTGGGACTCGGAGGATGCCTTTCAGTCCTTGACGAAGCGGCACATATTGATTTCATAGCCAAGCCTTCCGTAGGGGTATACTGGAATTATTCCGAGGAATGGGCTTTCGGTCTCAATGCGGTTTACTGGTTTATCCCTCAGTATTATTCAGGAAAAGGAAAGGTTCCGGAAAGTCATACCATGTACGGAAATTTCCTTGAAACATCCCTTTCCGTAATGTTCAGGTTCTGAGGATCGGCTTATGAGAAAAATTATTCTTTGCATTACAGCACTTATAACATTCATGTCGTTTGCTTCCTGCAATGACAGTGACGTAGGTATTTTTTACGGACTCAGTGTGGAGGAAAAGGTAAAGGACTATTCCATGCCTAACTCCGTTACAGCCGATTCCATGGTCAAGACAGGGGGTTATCTCTATGTCGCAGCCGGAACAATCTACAAGAAAAAGGCTGAGGGGGGCATGACCGACTGGTCAGTTCTTAAAGGACCGGACGGATGCCGGTATACCACCGAGATGGCTCTTCATCCCGACGGAACAATCTTTATCGTATCCTATGATATGGATAATGTGGAAACCCTGCTGTTCAGCGGGGACGGTTCAGGTACCTGGACCCGTGTTCCCACCCCGTGCGATACCAGAATCGTAAAACTGAGAATAGCGGATGATGTCATCTATCTTTCCGACAAGAGCGGAAAATTCTATTATTCCACAGACAAGGGTGCAAGCTTTGCACAGGATTCATCTCTTCCTGTACTTGAAACAGAAAATACAGGTGTCTTTGATGTGGTTTCCGACGGCTCAGTACATTACCTCAATACCCAGTACAGGATCTGGAAAGGTAAATATAACAGCTGGACCGATTTCACCCCGAAAAAGAGCAACGGCAGCGAGCTTAAGGACGAAGACGAGATTTTCGGCAGGGTATACTACTGCTCCGTTGACAACAGGCTCTATACCGGATGTACCGAAGGATACCTTTATGCGGTGGATTCCCCGGCCTCTGCAGCAGCTACAGCATGGCTGGAAAGCGATGACAACACACCAAGCGGTATAGGACTTCAGGGAATGGTTCTCCTGAAAGTTCCCGTATCTCCTTCATCAACCCACAAGATGCTTATTATCGGTTCGGGTATAAGCGGCTGCAAGGGATACTATGAGGTGCACAATCCACGTACGGACAGGGCCTCCCATCTCGATCCCGACAGACCTTCAAGTTCCCTGGAAGTCCTCAGCGACTACTATGATTATACAGCATTTGACCTGAGTACCGCTCCGGTCAACAATTTCTTCGTGGATATGTATCCTGACGGAGTGAACTTTGATCTGTATGCCCTGACCTACGGTTTCGGTGTATGGAAGAACTCATCCAACGGTTTCTATGTCCGCGGCTGGAACAGGGAATAATTTTTAAGAGGTAAATATGGAAGTCAGAGTAAGATATG
>JAZNLX010000059.1:0-16748 GCA_045579325.1 Spirochaetia bacterium | reverse complement strand
GCAGAGTTGTCTTCCTAAGACCCGCTTGGCCTCCGACTTTATAAAGCTTGAAGAAAATGAAAAATTTGCCCTGGAGGTGAAGGAGCTTCTTGCACAGGAGAATTTCAAGGAGCTTGAAGACAGGTTCTACAAGAGCCTTGATTTCGGTACAGGGGGAATCCGCGGCGTTATCGGCGGCGGTTACAACAGGATGAATCCCTATATCATCAGGAAAGTTTCCCAGGGGCTGGCCACCTACATCAACAAGGCCTGTGCCGGAAAGCAGGGCTCCGTGGTGCTGGCCTACGATTCAAGGCGCTGTTCCAGGCTTTTTGCTGAGACAGCAGCTTCCGTATTCTGCGGAAACGGAATCAAGGCATATCTTTTCAGTTCCTTGAGGCCTACTCCTGAGCTTTCCTTTGCGGTGCGGAAGCTGGGCTGTACAGCCGGCGTGGTGGTTACCGCAAGCCATAACCCTGCCGAATACAACGGCTACAAGGTATATTGGTCAGACGGAGGACAGGTGGTTCCGCCTCACGACAGGCTTATTATCAACGAAGTTAACAGCGTAAGCGATATCAAGGCAGTTTCCCTTGAGGCGGCCGGAGAGCTTTTCTCCCTTATCGACGAGGAAGTGGACAATGCATATCTGGATGCCGTAAGGAATGTTTCCCTCCGGCCGGAGCTTCTCAGAGCGGAAGGAAAGAATCTCAAGATTGTATACACACCGCTTCACGGTGCCGGACGGGTTCCTGTGGAAAAGGCTCTCAGCAGCCTCGGAATTGAAGTGATTACAGTTCCCGAACAGGCAGAACCGGACGGGGAATTTCCTACAGTCAAGTTTCCGAATCCTGAAGAGGCCTCTGCCCTCTCCATGTCCCTGGAACTGGGAAAGAAGATGGGTGCATCCCTGGTTATGGGTACGGATCCCGATTCCGACAGGCTCGGAATTGCAGTTCCCGAAGGGGATGGTTTCCGCCTGATTACCGGAAATCAGCTGGGCTGCATGCTTATTTACTACATACTTTCCACCCTTAAGGAGCAGGGCAGGCTGAAGGAAAATTCAGCGGTGATCAAGACCATTGTTACCACCGAGCTTCAGCGCCGTATCGGAAAGAGTTTCGGCGTTAAGGTATACGACGTATATACCGGCTGCAAATACATTGCTGCCCTTATCCGTGAAATGGAAAAAACAGGGGAGACCTGTGTTTACGGCGGCGAGGAAAGCTATGGCTACATGCTCAATATGGATGTAAGGGACAAGGACGGAGTTACCGCAGCCGTGCTTACAGCGGAAATGGCACTCTATAATTTTGCCCGCGGAAAGAGCCTCTTGGATTACCTCAATGAAATTTATGAAAAATACGGATTTTTCATGGAAGCCCCATTCTCCATTACCCTCAAAGGGCAGAGCGGAGCAGACAGGATAAAGGAAATCATGGCAGAGTTCCGCACAGCAAAGCCCGAAACCCTGGGGGGAATCAAGGTTGCTTCCGTTACAGATTTTAAGGAAGGGGCTGTGATCGAAGGCCTTAGGCTGGATTCTTCGGATGTGCTCCGGTTTGAGCTGGAGGATGAAAGCCGTGTTACGGTACGCCCGTCAGGTACCGAACCTAAGATCAAGTTCTACATTTCATGCTGCGAAAAACCGGGCATGCCTCTTGCGGAGGCTGCGGAAAAGGTTCAGTCCAGATGTGCTTCTATCAGAGGAGATCTGGAAACGCTGCTTGGATAAATACTGATTTTATCTCCGTCAAGAACCATTTTTCCCTTGATGGAATTGTTTATGAGGACAGGGATGCTTACCCTGTCCTTTTTTTCTGAAACAGCAAATTTCACAAGCTTTTTCACGGAGGACCTGAATTCCACCAGCATAGGTTTGTCCGATTCCCCGGTCCGGACATAGAATCCCGGAAAGTACGGAATATCCTCGCACGGTTCAAAAGGGATTCCCGCCAGCTTCATGTAATCCGTAAAGTTATTGAAAAGATACGGGTCAAGCTCCGATTCGTAGAGATTGCCGTCAAAATCCCTGAGAATATCCTCGTATGCATTTATCCTCATTTCCAGAAGCTCCTGCATGTGGGTATAGATACCTTCCCTGTTCTTGACTATGTTTTTGTATAAGGTTCTGTTGCTGCTGATAATGTCGCTGCCGAAGTAGGACATGGTTTTAAGTTTGGGGAAATTGAGCTGATCCAGCATGGTGAGGGATGAAATTATGTCAAAGATTGCGTATCTTATGCTTGTTTTTCTGGCAGATCTGGAATAATAGGAAAAAAGCTTCCTGTCTTCTTTCAGAAGGTTCATGTAATCCCTGTTTCTTGCAATGGTGTCCTCGATGAATGTTCTGTCCTTTACTGTATATGTACCCGGTTTCAGGATAAGCTCGCTGTTGTGGAAATGATTGAGTACCGGGCTGTCGAACACCAGCATCTCCTTTTTGTCCATTTCGGGAGAGCTGTAGAGAAAAATTTCCATATCTCCGTCCGGGGTATCCGGAATACTGAGATGCAGGTAGGTTTCTGTGGCTTCTGCCGCCGATGAGAACAGTGTCAGATCCTTTCCTTCAAAAATCCTTTCAAGCTGTGCTCTGAATTCATCGGAAACAGGCTGGTTTTTCAGATCTGATGTGGAGAATGTGACAAAGAACCTCTTGGCGGTTCCGTCAAGGCCGGGATTGTATCTGAACATATAGGACCATATCTCTACAGGATACATTGTCACTCCGGCGGTTTCATTTTCCCGGGTGATTTCCAGGGTGCATTCTCCTTCGCTCATGACAAAGTCGGGAACCCGGAATTTCAGGTTGTCCAGCTGTCCGCTGAAGGTATATTCCTGCTTTTCTCCTCGCAGGGCTGCTCTGTCCTGCTTGGTATCCAGGTAGCTTTCTTCGGTAAAACAGAGCTCTGTTTCCCTGAACTGCCATTCAGTGTCGGTGAGGTTCTTGAAGTAGTAGCCCGGTTTTCCCTCAGGCGAAAGACCTCCCACCCGGAGCTCTCTGGCAAAGTTTCCCCGGCCGGTCTGGAGAATGGTTATGTGATGGGTGATTTTCGCTTTTCCGCTGAGCTTTATTTCAGGCTGTTTTGCCCAGTCCTCATTGGGAAGTCCCCAGGCAGTGAAGTTGGACTTGTATTCATCTCCCCGGTAGGGCTGTTTTTCTTCCCTGTAGGTATATTTGTAGAACATGGGGTCGCATCCCATGGTGTCGAAGTCTATGAGTCTGGTATAGATTTCTCCGGCATCGTTTATGAGCATAAGGGTGGAACCGCTGGCAGACATCTTTCTGGCAATGAATCTTCCCCGTTCAGGGAGAAGAATGGTACGGCTGAAATCGGCCGGCAGACCCGAATCGGTAAAACGGATGCTTCTTCCGTCCTCTGTCAGGAAGTAAAAGGTCTCTATTCCCATGGAGCCGTAGTGATGCTGGTTGCCGAAAATGTCCTCGTACCACAGTATTTCCGATCTTCTGGTTCCCACTGCCCAGCTTCTGCAGTTTTCGGTGATATTGTTTATTGTCAGCTGCTTTTTGGCCGGAAATCCCATATCGTTATACCAGAGGTTGTGTCTGCGGATGGTAGTTCTTTCGAAATACAACTCATACATTTTTCCTCTGTCGTCAAAGGCCAGGAGAGAGTCCACATCTCCCGATATTTCGGTTATCCTGTCGGGAACCCGGAACTTATTCCTGAAATGAAACGGTTTTCCGGTACCCTGAAGCAGGCTCCATCTTTCCGGCTCCGATCCCGGGAATCTTCCCTTGTAATAGATTCTGCCGTCCACCAGCACAAACTGATAATCCTTGTTGAAGGTCTGGGTGGCAGTCTTGATATATACGTTTTCAGGCAGAAAACCGTTCACGTCGTCGGTTTCATATTTGTCCTCCAGGAATATTTCGTGATCCGAGAACACTTTAGCCGATTTTTCCTCATGTCTTACAATGTTTTCCGAAGAAACACATGACATTAAACCCAATATGAACAAACTGAAAAGAGACAGTAAAAATTTTCTAAGCATACCTGTATTATATGAAATAAAAACAGTTTGTTTAAGTCCTTTTTTTTATTTGCAAAAAAATATAATATAAAGTATGACCTACGTAGCTCTTGATTTTGAAACAGCGACCGGCTCCCATAACAGTGCCTGTGCCCTCGGCATGGTCAGATTTGCCGACGGTAAGATAACAGATGAATTCTATACTCTCATAAATCCCCCTGTGGTGAAGTTTGACCTGTTCAATATTGGTATCCACGGAATACATCAGGAGGATGTGAAGGATGCTCCCACCTTTGCCCATATTGCAGATCAGGTAAGGGCGTTTATAGGGGATTCCGTGGTGCTGGCTCACAATGCAGGCTTTGACCTGAAGGTACTCAAGGCTACAGTCCGTTATTACGGTATCGATTTCGAGGATGTGGATTATATCTGTACATGGAAGCTTTCAAAGAAGCTTTATCCGGAACTTCCCAGCAGGAGTCTGGATTCCCTGGCACGGAGAATAAATTTTACTTTTTCCCATCACAATGCCCTGGAGGATGCCAAGGCCTGTGCGGCAGTCTTCCATAGAATGGAAGAAGAGCTTTTTCCCGAAAGCATAACCTCGGTAATCAAGCCCTCAAGATACTGTTTCAGAGATTTTGGGATGCTTTATAGTCAGCAATAAGCTTTTCTCTGTCGTTTACCATCAGAATAGGCTGACCTGTGGATTCAAGGACATCTCTCCAGAGCGATTCCTCAGGCTTTATCCTGTTTCTTGCAGCCACTACCAGATTGGTAGGAAGATGTACATATTTGTTATGGACAAGTCCGATGATAATCTTGGTCTTGCCTGCCATGGCTGCATGTACCGCGTTGGAAGCAAGCCTTTCGCAGTAGACTGAATCCGGAGCAATGGCTACCGCAGATCTGATCATGTAGCTTGGATCTATGTATTTCATGGTAACATCGATTTTCTTTTCCTTGAAGTATGCCGCAATCTCTCCCTTGAGAAAAATTCCG
The DNA here is from genome assembly GCA_045579325.1 of Spirochaetia bacterium. GTDB lineage: Bacteria > Spirochaetota > Spirochaetia > CADAEX01 > CADAEX01 > CADAEX01. Next base: position 11,771 of record JAZNLX010000059.1, on the reverse strand, counting down.
ATATCACCCAGCTTCTTGTTGCCCGATGCATCTGTCTCTCCCGTGGATTCCAGAAGTTCCTGTCCGGCCCCTTCCGCAAGAACTATGACCGCATGGTGTCTTTCTGCCAGTCTTTTTTCCAGCATAGGGAGAAAACCGTTTTCTCCTCTCAGGTCAAAAGGGATTTCCGGAATAAGGCAGAAGTTTGCCTCGTGGCTGGCCAGGGCGGTATGTACGGCAATGAATCCCGATTCCCGTCCCATGAGCTTTACCAGACCTATTCCGTTTTTGGAGGAAATGGCTTCCATATGGGCAGCTGCAACAGCTTCCTTGGCGTGAGCCACAGCTGTGTCAAACCCAAAGGATTTCTGTATCATGATAAAGTCGTTGTCTATGGTTTTCGGAATACCGATTACTGAGATTTCAAGACCTCTTTTTTCAATTTCCCGTGCAATAGCCAGAGAGCCCTTCTGTGTACCGTCTCCTCCGATGGTAAAAAGCATGTTGATTCCCAGCTCGGCAATCCGGTCCACGATTTCTTCTGTTCTGTTTCCCCCTCCGCGGCTTGTACAAAGGAAAGAACCTCCTGTCTTGTGGATGGAGTCCACCAGTTCCGGGTTAAGGTGAATAGGGGGTTCGGGTGCTTCGGGAAGAAATCCGTTATATCCGTACTTGATTCCCATGATGTTCCTGACACCGTAGCGGTACCACAGGGTGATAACCAAGGATCTGATTACGTCGTTTATTCCCGGACAGAGTCCGCCGCAGGAGCAGATTGCTGCCCTGACATCTTCCGGCCTGAAATAGATCTTTTCCCTTGGACCTGCCTTCTGTATAAAGTTACTGTTGTAGGCTTCGGCATTTTTTTCCAGGACACCCTCGTAGATATCTATATTGAATCTTACGGCTTCGTTGTCCTTGACATAGTTGGAGATAAAGTTTCCTCTTTCTGCCGAGAGCTTTATAGGGTTGTCAACCTTGCATTCTCCCAGTGTATCCACGCTGAAGTCATGTACACCGTTGTAAACATCTATCATAATGCCTCCTATTTCAGTATATCACTGAAGTATCTGTATGTGCTGTTCAGCTTCTCAAGATGATGTTCCTTGATATTGTCAGGGATTTCATCTGTAAGTATTTCAAGACTTCCCAGTGATGTGATTACGGAGCTGTCGAAGGAGAGTACCGACTTGAGCCAGTAATTTCCTTTTTCATCGGTGCAGAGGGTCAGGAAGCCCGGTGTTCTGCTCTTTTTCTTAGGGGTGCAGAGATAAAGGAGCTTGTCCAGCCACTTGATGATATTTTCAAATCCTGTGGATGAACTGAGGCTTCCCTTGCCCGGTATGGAGCTGAGAATCTTTTTCTCCGGATCCAGGTGCGGCGCTATCCGTCTCATGTCCCTGAGCTTTTCTCCCGGAAGGATCTCCAGGTCGTTGTACAGGATTATTCCTTTCAGGTCTCCCGATTTAGGCGGCAGTCTGAATTCATCCTTTTCTATAACGCGGGCCAGCTTTTCCCATTCCAGGATAACGGTTTTCTTCTTGGCTTTCTTAAGCGGCCTGATATCGAAGGTTTCCCTGCCTATGGTTATCTCGTTCTCGAAGCTTGTCCTTTCCTGTTTTTCCTTTTTCTTTTCTTTCTGGACAGCTTTTTCAAACTTTTCGGCCATTCCCGGTGCTATTCTGGAAAGTATTTCGGGTGTTACGGGAGATACCGAATGGGCATACATCCTGCTGGTGCGTACGATTTCTCCGGCCACCATATAGTCCGGGTTATCCCTGAACATGACTGATCCCGGATGGATGCAGATTCTCTCTGCAGTAAGGCTGCTGTATATTCCGCGGCCTGTCCTTGCACATACGAACTGTATAAGACCCTTGGCCACGGCTGTCAGGTAGTCTTCTACGTTGCCGCCGCCTGAAACAGGGATTCCCATGGAGCCCACTATATCTTCAAGCTGCTCCTTGATGCTTACTATTTCCTTCATCACCTTGATGTCCAGGAAGTATTTCTCGCAGAACAGCTCCTTGTGTTCCGCTTCCTGGAATGCATCGAACAGGTCTATGTATGAGACAAAGTCCCCGTATCTGCTTCTGAATGAGTGATGTGCCTTTCTTGCCTCCATCTCCATTCCCTGAGGCAGCATGAACGGGCTGTGGGTGGAAAGGAAGGTTACGGCAATTATGGTTTCTTCTATTACGTTCGGATATTTGAGTATTGCTTCCACCAGCATTCTTGCCAGTCTCGGCAGCAGCGGAAATTCCGCCATCATCTCCCCGATCTTGGTAAGGGAATGGTTAGGGTAGATGGCATCCAGCATGAGAAGTGTTTCCACCGCACTCTTGATGGCCGGTCTTTCCGGCGGGGAAATGAAGTCGAAGGATTCGAAATCGGTGATTCCCAGCTCTGCCATCCTGAGGATTACCTCCGACAGATCTGTCCTGTAGATTTCTTCCTTGGTAAACATTATCCTGCTGTCGTAGCTGGCTCTGGAATAAAGCCTGTAGCAGGAGCCCGGCTGGGTTCTTCCCGCTCTTCCCTTTCTCTGGTTACAGGATGCCTTGGAAATGGGCGCTTCCTGGAGGGAAGAGGTAAAAGTCCTGGTATTATAAGAATTTATCTTGGCATTTCCTGAGTCTATGACTGTAGTTATGCCATCGATGGTAACACTGGTTTCAGCTATGTTGGTGGAGACGATTACCTTGGTTTTTCCGGGAGGTGTCTCTATGAATATTCTTTCCTGCTCTTCCTTGGAAAGTCTTCCGTAAAGGGGCAGTACCATAAGCTTGTCCCTTACCGGACTTGCATCCAGCATGGTTATGCAGTCCTTGATCTGCTTTTCTCCCGAAAGGAAAACCAGTATGTCTCCTTCCCGTTCCTCGTAGATGCAGCGCTCTATTATATCTCCGGTTTTGAGCAGAAGCTCGTCCGGATCTGCATCGTCGGGAATAGGGTCGTAAACCACGCCCACAGGATAGACTGTAGAATCGATATGAACCACAGGGCAGTTATCAAAGTATTTTGAGAAAACCGATGTGTTGATTGTGGCAGAGGAGATGATTATCTTGAAATCCTCTCTTTCCTGAGAAATCCTTTTCAGAAGCCCCAGGATAAAGTCTATATTCAGGCTTCTTTCATGGGCTTCGTCTACTATGATGCAGCTGTATTTCGAAAGGAAAGGATCATGCTTGATTTCCTGAAGCAGGATTCCGTCTGTCATGATCTTGATTACGGTTTCCGGCATGGTCAGGTCGGAAAACCTCATTTTGTACCCTACGATTCCGGGAACATCGCAGCCCAGCTGTCTGGCAATGTAGTCGCAGACCGAAAGGGTAGCTATTCTTCTCGGCTGTGTTACACCGATGACTCCGCTGGTTGAAAAGCCTGCTTCGTAGAGAATCATCGGAAGCTGTGTTGTCTTACCTGAGCCGGTAGGGCTCTCTATAACTATAACTTTGTTGTCTCTGATATATTCCAGTATCTTGTCTTTGTGCTTGTATACCGGTAAATCTTTTGGTTGCAATTTTGCCTCTTATTTTCTGAGTATTTCTTCGATCTTTCCGATTCCTTCCTCTAGACTCAACTTGTCAAAGCTTTCGCGGGTTGCAAGATTCTTTACAGTTACGGTTCTGCTTTCATATTCCTCTGAACCGCAGATGATTCCGATTCCTATCTGTTTTTTCTCTGCATATCCGAACTGCTTGTTGAGCTTCTTTGTTTCGGGATAGATATCGCAGGAAATTCCTTTTTCCCTGAGCATGCTGCTGATCTGTGTATAGTATCCCAGCAGGTTTTCGTCGATATTGAAGATCACGGTATCGCAGAGGGAGATGTTTTCATCCTTTTTGCCCAAAGCCTCCAGTGCAGCCAGAAGCCTGTCGATTCCGATTGATGCTCCCACACCCGGAAGCTTGGTCTTGGTGTAGAGGGAAGCCAGGTCGTTGTATCTTCCGCCTGAGCATACCGAGCCGAATTCAGGGGCGTTGTCCAGGAATGTCTCGTACACGATTCCTGTGTAGTAGTCCAGTCCTCTGGTGATGGACGGATCCAGTACAAAGGCATCTGCAATTCCGTTTTCCTTCAGGGCGTTTCTGATGGTGCGCAGTCTTGCGGTATCTTCTCCCTCGCCACCGGCAAGAAGTGTTATCTTGTCCAGGGTTCTGTCAAAGTCCTCTTCCATTCTGATGTATTCCAGAATCTTTTCCCCATTTTCCTTTCCGGTGATTTCTCCCAGCTGTGCCGCAACTTCTTCTGCTCCGATTTTTGCCAGCTTGTCCACAAGGCGGAGAATATCTGTCATCTTGTCCTGTACTCCCAGTCTGTCCAGGAAACGGTTGAATACCAGTCTGCTGGAAAGATGGATGGTAAAGTTCTCCACGCCGATGTTCTTCAGGGAACGGTGGATCATGGTCAGGACCTCAAGGTCTGCTGCCGGGGAGTCTGCACCCACGATATCAAAGTCGCACTGGTAGAATTCCCTGTATCTTCCTTTCTGTGTGTTTTCGCCTCTCCATACCTTTGCAATATGGTAGCGTTTGAAAGGAACCGTAAGCTTGTCCAGGTTTGCACTTACAAATCTTGCAAATGGGACGGTAAGATCGAATCTCATGGAAACATCCCGTTTGCCGTTGTCTGTAAAACGGTATACCTGCTTTTCGGTTTCTCCTCCCCCTTTGCCCAGAAGTACCTCTGTGTATTCGAGAACAGGTGTGTCTATGGGAACAAAGCCGAAGCTTGTGAAAGTTTTTTCAAGAATTGCGAAAAGACGCTTTTTTTCTGTTTCTTCCATAGGGAGCGAATCCCTGAAGCCTTTAAGTATTTTTGGTTCGATGATTTTCATGAGATTTCCTTTGTTTTAAAGATATAATGCAAAAAACAATTATTCAAGTGATATTTGCCAAATATCGGAATATTGGTGTTTTGCGGAGGGTGTTTTTAATAATGCTTTAAAAATCGGTAAAAAGTAAATCAAAGATATTTTAAAAATGGCTTGACGCATATAAAAACGGTAAAATTTTATTGACTGATATAAAATAATTAGGTAAAATGGCTTAAAGTTGGTAAAAATGGAAGATGTATATAAGCGCGGAGCGGAAATTCTTATAGAAAAACTGCGTAATGAAGGGGTGGAGTATATTTTTGGGTATCCGGGAGCCAGTGCAATCGATATTTTTGATGCACTTCTGGATTCTTCCATAAAGTTCCTGCTGGCCCGTCATGAGCAGGGGGCGGTACACATGGCCGACGGTTATGCCCGGGCTACCGGAAAGCCGGGCGTGGTTCTGGTAACCTCGGGTCCCGGTGCAACAAATACGGTTTCGGGAATATTTACGGCCAAGATGGATTCTGTTCCCTTGGTGGTGCTCTGCGGCCAGCAGTCTGTACAGAACCTGGGAATGGACTCCTTTCAGGAGGTGGATGTGTCCGGTATCACATATCCTATAGTCAAGCATTCCTACCTTATAAAGAAAAGTGCCGATATTCCCCGGATTGTCAGGGAGGCTTTCCATATAGCCAGGACAGGGCGGCCCGGCCCGGTTCTCATAGATATACCAAAGAACGTGTCTGAACAGACCATTCCTGTTTCCACTCCCGACGAGTACGATCTTCCGGGCTACAGTACGGACGGGGAGCCTAACCTGGGAGAGGTAATGGCAGCTGCGGATTATATAATGGAAGCAAGCCGTCCTGTTCTCCTGGTGGGGCACGGTGCCCTTCTGGCCGGAGCCGGGGAGGAAATCAGGGCCTTTGCAGAAAAGATGCAGATTCCCGTGGTAAATACCCTGCTCGGAAAGGGAGTTTTTCCGGAGACCCATCCCCTCAGCCTGGGAATGCCGGGTATGCACGGTACAGCCTATGCCAATATGGCCCTTGAACAGAGCGATCTCATAATCAACATAGGCTCCAGATGGGATGACAGGATTGTGGGAAATCCGAGGGAATTTCTCACTGACGTGATAAAGATACATATAGATATAGATCCGTCCGAAATAAACAAGAACGTGAAGGTGCAGGTAGGGATTTCAGGAGATGCAAAAAGGGTGGTAGGTATCCTGTGCGGAATCTGCTCCAAGGGAAATACCGATGCCTGGATCAGGACCGTAAAGAAGTTGAGAAAGAATTATCCCCTTAAATACAAGAAAGGGACTAAGGTCAAGGTTCCCCATGTTATTGAGGAGCTGCACCGCCTGACCAAAGGGAAGGCCATAGTAGCCACCGATGTGGGGCAGCATCAGATGTGGGCTGCCCAGTATTACAGAGCCGATTATCCGAACCGCTGGCTCTCTTCCGGCGGGGCAGGTACCATGGGATTCGGTTTTCCTGCTGCCATCGGTGCCCAGGTGGGATGTCCCGACAGCGTGGTGGCGGCGGTGGTGGGAGACGGCGGCTTCCAGATGACCATGGAGGAGTTGTCTGTAATCACTGTAAACAAGCTGCCGGTAAAGATCATAGTCATGAACAACCACTATCTGGGAATGGTAAGGCAGTGGCAGAACATCTTTTACGGAAACCGTCTTTCCTGCGTGGAGATGACAGGAAACCCCAACTTTGTGCAGCTGGCCAAGGCCTACGGTATCAAGGGATACAATATCAGGCGTTCTGCCGATGTAAGAAGGATAATGAAGGCGGCGCTCTCGTATAACGGCCCTTGCCTGATCAATGTGGAGGTGGACAGGGAAGCCAATGTGTTCCCGATGATTCCTGCAGGAGAGCCTCTGGGTTCCATGATCATGGAGGAGAAAAGAAAATGATTGCCAATGACAAGAAACATGTAATAAGCCTTCTCGTAAGCAACAAGCCCGGTGTGCTTATCAGGATTGCTCTGGTTTTTGCCCGGCGAGGATATAACATAGACAGCCTGGTGGTTTCCGAGGAAACAGATCCCCGTTTTTCAAGAATGACCATTACAGCCACCGGTGACAGTGAGATTCTGGTACAGATCATAAACCAGCTTAACAAGCTCATAGATGTTATTTCTGCCAAGGACTACACCGAAATGGATTCCATAGAAAGGGAGCTTTCCCTGCTTAAAATAGACTGCCCTCCCGAACGGAGAGCCGATATTTTTCCTCTGGTGGATGTATTCAAAGGGAAGATAGTGGATATCGGAAACAGGACCATAACATTTGAGGTTTCAGGTCCCAGCGAACGTATGGAGGCAGTAAAGACCACCTTTGCCTCGTACGGTATCAGGGAGATAGTCCGTACGGGAAAGGTACTCATGACCCGGGGCGATACTGCCACAGGCTGATTATTTTTTCTTCTTTTTCTGGGCAATCATTATTGTAGGGAGGCCCGGATCCCTTTTTGATTTCTTGACCGCTTCCTTGGCCGCTTCCTCCGGTACTGTGGCAAAGGAGAATTTTCCCTTGATTGCAATGTCATCAATGACATTTCCCTTGATTTTCAGCAGCTTTTCAAGGAATCTGACCAGTTCCTTAGGACCCACCTGATCTTCACGGCCCAGAAGGATATGAAGACGTGCTGTCTTGTTGCCGTCGTTTTCTCTCTTGTACCGTTTCTTTCCTTTGTCGTCCTTTCCCCGGTCCCGGAAATCCCGATCCCATTCTCTGTCCCGTTCCCAATCCCGGTCACGGAAGTCTCTGTCCCGGAAATCCTTTTCCTTGCCGGATCCTTTTTTTCTCCGGTCCCTGTCCTTATCCCGATCCTTTTCCCTGCGGCTGCGCTTTGGTTCGTCAATCTGCTTGATTTCCCGGTATCTTTCTGTGTCGAAAATATCTCCGTATGCGGTTCTGAGCATGGCTATTACTGTTTTTTCAGCTCCCATGCTGTAGATAAGCTTCTGTGCATAGATAGAGACAATGTCTTCCTTGGTTCTGTCGATTTCCTGAGCTGTGGCTTCAAGGGTGTTTTCCAGTCTGCGGCAGCGTACCTCCAGGATGGAATTTACCTCCGGAACCTTAACCACATTGATGGTGCTTCCCAGGGCTGCTTCCGATTTTCTGGCAAATTCCCTGAGCTTATATCTGATGGACGGGCGGATGAAGCTGATGGCTGTCCCTTTTTCTCCCGCTCTTCCTGTTCTGCCGATACGGTGTACATAGCTTTCAAAATTTCTCGGCAGGTCCCAGTTTACCACATGGGTCAGACGTTCCACGTCGATACCTCTGGCTGCCACATCGGTTGCAATAAGAACTGTGGTGATCTTTGACTTAAAGCGGCGGAGTGTTCTTTCCCTTGCTTCCTGGGAAAGGTTTCCGTGGAGTGCTTCTGCCGGATATCCGTCTTCGGTAAGCTTTCTGGCTACTTCGTCTGCTTCCAGCTTGGTAGGGCAGAAAACCAGACCGTGGAACTTGTCTGTGGAATCAATTATTCTCTTGAGTGCTTCAAGTCTGTCCTCGGCATGTACAAAGATTGCATCCTGATCCACCAGGATTTCTTCCTTGTCGGGAACATCCTCTGCCAGGATTTCTGTTTCTCCCAGCTGCTCGTTTACAATCTTCATGATAGGGGCCGGAAGTGTGGCTGAAAAGAGGGCTACCTTCTTGTCGGGATTTGCCCTGTCTATGATTGCCTTCACATCCTCGATAAAACCCATGTCCAGCATTTCGTCTGCCTCGTCCAGTATAAGCCACTGGATTTCCGACAGGTCAAGGCTGCCTCTGTCTATATGGTCCTGAACTCTTCCCGGTGTACCTACCACAATCTCGGCTCCCCTTTCAAGTTCCCGGAGCTGTACACCGATGGATGCACCTCCGTATACGGCTGTGATTCTCGGAAAACGGCTGAGAGTAAGAGATGCCAGCTCCTGGGAAATCTGGAGCGCCAGTTCCCTGGTAGGGGCCAGAATGAGAGCCTGAGGCTTTTCAGTTCTGTAATTAAGCTTGTTTACCAGCGGAATACCGAATGCCGCTGTTTTTCCTGTACCTGTCCTGGCCTTTACGGCAATGTTCTTTTCCTCTGACAGGAGTCTTGGGAGAATCATGGACTGTACGGGGGTAGGGGATTTGAACCCTTTTCTTTCTATTGCTTTCAGAACTTCCATGGAAAAAGGGAAGCCTGAAAAGTAATTTTCGTTGTTTTCTTCTTTCATTAAAAAAAGAATATCAAGTTTTTTGATTGTATTCAATAAACTCTTTTGTAAAAGGGACTATGTGCTTTCTTGAAAGTGTGATGTTTTCCAATCTGAATATTTCCAGAGCTCCGTTTCCGGTACAGATTCTGCGGCTGTGTACAAGTCCTGCGGACCTGCTGTTGAAGAATTCTGCCATTTTTCCGGCATCGGGAAGCCCCTCTCCCGAAAGAAAGGCTGTTTCCTTGTGCAGCCGGCTGTCCCTGTATACTGTCATGATGATAAAGATATCCAGATTCCTTTTTCTGCAGAACCGGAAAGCCTCTTCGGTAAAATTCCTGTCGGCAATGGGTTCCAGGGATCTGTAGATGGCACTGAATCCGCATCTGACCCCCTTGTGGATAAACTCCTTGTAGTCCTTTCTCAGGTAGTCCTCCGGGGTAAAGCCCGAAAAATCGGTTTTCTTTGCCGACAGTTCCCGGAACAGTTTTTCCGTATCCACCTTATGCAGGTCTGCCAGAGAAGTCAGCACCTGTCTGTCCTTTTCTGTGGCGGTGCCTGTTTCGGGAGAAAAGTTATATGTATCCAGAAGTATTGCTCCTGAAAGGAGATATATCCATTCCGGCTTGGCTTCCAGCCTTTTCTGCCGAACCTGTTCCAGAAGAATTTCCCCCACCAGAGCGGCGCAGGAGCCGGTTCTTTCCAGAGTGCACCTTACATCGGGATTCGGAATCAGATTTCCTTCCGGTGCGTGATGGTCTATTATTTCCTTTACATCAGGCTCCAGTTCCCGCAGAAAGTGGGGCAGGGCGTTGTGATCCACCAGGGTGATTTCCTGCTCCGGAGAGCTGACAAAGGTATCTGCAAACAGAAATTCCTGCCGGTCTATGCCTGCTGTTTCCAGGGCGTGGATAATTTCGCTTCTGAGTCTGAGATCCTGGCTGGGAATGGGAATGAAAGGGATGGCTCCGGTAATCCGGCTGTATACGTATGCACAGGCCACCGAATCCAGGTCGGCCGCCTGATTGCACAGTACTATCTTATTTTTCTTCTGCCGGAGGGGTCTGTTCGCCCGGTTGTATTGCTTCATATACTCTGAAAATCCTGAGGATGGAGATATAAGGAGGTGTGAGGAAAAGACAGAACGGTTCAGCTTTCTTATAGGCAAGCACCTTTACCTTGGTTACTTCGTAGAAGCTTTTGGGAAGAGCAAACATTCCCACTTCGTTTTCCTTGACACCCTGGATTCTGAAAACCAGATTTCCCTGTTCATCAAGATATTCGAAGAAAGCCCTGATTTCCACTTCGCTTTCATTATCTGCTTCCAGCTTGGAAACCAGATAGTATTTGGCTGCTTCCACCACCACATCGTCCAGTCCTTCGTTGATGATCTTCAGCTTTTCGGCCAGTTCCGGGAATCCGATGGCAATTCTGTCCACCTTCTTGTGGATATATTTGGATTTGCCCATGAGGTAATCGTCCCTCATTCTTTCAGGAAGGAAGAATATATCGATTTTCTTTCCCGCATGCTTAAGCGCAAAAGGGAATTCCTGATGAAGGAGCTTGCCGCATTTAGGGCATGTTACAGTCATGAAGCTGCCTGACATGATACTGTTTGCCGCTTCGGGATTCTGTTCGAGATCCACAACCTCGTCATATTCAAATGGAACTGCCGCATAGCAGGAGCAAGGTACCTGTACTTTCATATTTTATTCACTCCTATTTAATTTTTAATAAGGAAAACAAGATCGTTGAAAAGAGTCATTATCATCAGGCTTATAAGGATAGAAAAGCCGATAATCTGGTATCTGACCGCAATTTTGGTCCTGAACTTCTTTCTTCTGATCATTTCCAGTATGCAGAAAAGAATCTGTCCTCCGTCCAATGCCGGAATAGGGAGCATATTCATTACAAAAAGAGCAATATTTATAAGGGAGAGGAAGTTGAGGAAATTCACCATTCCCGCATTCATGCTTTCGCTGAAGCCTCTGGTGGTGATTTCTCCCATCATATAGGTTATCCTGATAGGGCCCGATACCGCCTGATTCAGGTCCACCCCTCCGAAAAGGAGCCTGAGGCTGGCCACCGAATTGTAGAGATTTTTGAAGGATTCCTCTGTCCCCTTGACTATGGCCTTAGGGAAACTGAATCCCGGTATTTCGTATCTGTTCATCCTGAACGAGATACCCGGATCCACTATCTGACCGTCCCTGTAATCCAGGATCATGTTGGTGCTGTATTCCTTGCCGTCCCGGTTGTAGGTAATACCCATCCTGTCCGGCTTGCTGAGCAGTACCGAAACAAGGTCCATATGGTTGATTATCTTTTTTCCGTCGACAGAGGTGATGATATCTCCTGCTTTCAGACCGGCTATGTCTGCCGATGAGCCTTCCTTTATATTGTCCAGCACGGGATCTATCCAGGGATATACACCTATTTTTCCGGCCCCTGTGGATCTGTCAAGCTCCGGAGCCAGGGTCAGATCTGTTTCCTTGCCGTCCCTGAGCACACCGAGATGTATCTCCTTTCCGGCCTTGGTGGAGATTTCTTCCCTGAGCTCCTGGAAATTGGTTACACCCTTTCCGTTTACGGATACAATGTAGTCTCCCGATTCAAGTCCTGCCCTGTCTGCAGCAAAGCTCTGCTCCTTGGTTGTGTATTCCGATGCCAGCAGAATGCGGTTTTCGGGACTGGTTACAGTCATTCCCCCCATCCAGATGAAGGAAAGGGCCACCACCGAGAAAATCAGGTTCATAAA
>JAZNLX010000058.1:0-1998 GCA_045579325.1 Spirochaetia bacterium | reverse complement strand
CTCATATGCATCCGGATTATCCATGCTCTGCAGCTGTCTGTATATTTCCGGGGCATGCTTTTCAAGCTCCTTCAGATAGGATGAACACCTGAAGCAGAACATTCCCGAATTCCAGAGATAGCCCCCTTCTGCCAGGAATCTTGCTGCAGTTTCGGCATCCGGTTTCTCCCTGAAGGCCTTTATCCTGAAACCTGGTTCCTCCTTTTCTCCCTGTTCTATGTAGCCGTAGCCGGTTTCAGGGTAGAGGGGCTTGATTCCGAATGTTACCAGAAATCCTTTTCTTGAAAGGATATCGGCTCTTTCCACACACAGTCTGAAAGAATCGGTATTCCTGATTATATGGTCTGCCGGGAGTATCAGCAGGGAACTGTTTTCCTGTCCTGTAAGCTCCAGGAATCTGGCCGCAAGCCCTATGGCAGGGGCGGTGTTTCTTGCCTGGGGTTCCGGAACCACTGCAATTTTTCCTGTGCCGAGAAAAGGGGCACATTCTTCCAGTACATCCTTCATCTGGCTTTTCAGCGTGATTATGTATATTTTTCCGCTGATTCCCAGATCCAGGGCCCTTTTTACGGTGAGCTGGAGAAGTGAAAGGTTTTCCTGTATCTTTATGAACTGTTTCGGATATGCGGATGTGGATGCGGGCCAGAGCCTTGTTCCCGATCCGCCTGCCAGAATCAGAATATTATCAATCATAATTATATTATCTTATTAATATAAATAAAATGCAAGACTCTTTATATTGCAAATATCCATAAGAAGGGATATAGTTATAATGATTTTTTTGACTTTTAACGGGAGGATATTTTGTATAAACCAGTTGATCCAAAAGTAGATTTTCCTAAAATGGAGGAGGCAATCCTCAGATTCTGGGAAGAAAACGATATTTTTAAAAAATCCATCAGACACCGTGAAGGATGCGAGGAATATGTTTTCTACGACGGACCTCCTTTTGCTACCGGACTTCCCCATTTCGGGCACTTTGTTCCGGGTACAATCAAGGATATTTATCCACGCTACATGACAATGAAGGGAAAGCTTGTGGACAGACGCTTCGGTTGGGACTGTCACGGGCTTCCTGTAGAATATGAAATGGAAAAGGAACTCAAGATTTCCGGAAAGAAGGAAATCGAGGATTACGGAATTGCCAGATTCAACGAGTCATGCCGTTCCATTGTTCTCAGATACACAGATGAATGGCGCAAGACAGTAACCAGACTGGGCCGCTGGGTCGATTTCGACAACGATTACAAGACCATGAATCCTGATTACATGGAATCTATCTGGTGGGTAGTCAAGCAGCTCTGGGACAAGGGTCTCATCTACGAAGGTTCCTACATTCTGCCATACTGTCCCAGATGTTCCACAGTTCTTTCCAACCACGAGCTCAACCTGGGAGGATACCAGGAGGACCAGGATCCGGCAATCACAATCAAGTTCAAGGTCAAAGGTGAAGAAAACACATACATCCTTGCATGGACCACAACTCCTTGGACACTTCCTTCAAACCTGGCTCTGGCAGTAAACCCTGAAATAGAATATGTAATGGTAAAGGACGGGGAAGAATGCTACATCATGGCCAAGGAAAGGCTCTCCGCTTATTACAAGGACGAAACCGCCTATGAGCTTATCTGGTCAAAACCGGGCAAGGAGCTCATCGGTACAGAATACGAACCTATGTTCCCTTACTTTGCAGATCTTGCCGAAAAGGGTGCATTCAGGGTTTTCCCTGCAGAATACGTTACCATCGAGGACGGTACAGGTATCGTTCATACTGCAAACGGATTCGGTGAAGATGACTACAACACTCTCAAGGGAACAGGAATTCCTGTGGTATGCCCTGTGGATGCCGAATGTAAGTTTACAGCTGATGTTCCCGATTACCAGGGACGTTTCGTAAAGGACTGCGACAAGGATATCATTGCCAGACTCAAAGGGGAGGGCAAACTGGTTCTCCGTCAGCAGTACATCCATAACTATCCTCACTGCTGGAGATGTCAT